>NZ_SOHB01000021.1:0-177066 GCF_004403055.1 Cryobacterium sp. TMT1-19 | reverse complement strand
GGCCGGCCAGGAGCCGCGGGCGGCGCCCATGCGGGCGGCCGGGGAACCGGCCCAGCGTTCACCCGGCGGCACCGGTCCGGAGACGGCCGAGCCCGGCTCGATTACGGCGCCCCGCCCGATGTCGGCGCCTCCGAGCAGTGCGCTGCGGGAGCCGACCGTGGCGCCGGCGCCGATCCGCACCGGCCCGATGCGCAGCACGTCGCCGTCGATCCAGTAGCCGGACAGGTCGGTCTCGGGTTCGATGGCTGCCCCGGCACCGATGTCCAGCATTCCGGTTACCGGCGGCAGGGAGTGCAGGTCGACGTCGGTGCCGATGCGGGCGCCGAGGGCCCTGGCGTAGTAGCTGATCCAGGGGGCACCGGCCAGGCTCACGGCATCCGAGAGCAGTGCCACCTGTTCGGCGAGCCAGAGGCGCAGGTGCACCGATCCGCCGCGCGGATAGTTGCCCGGCTCCACGCCGCGCAACAGCAGCCGGGCGGCGACGACGGAGATGGCCATCTTGCCGGGCGGGGTGACGAAGAGCACGAACCCGAGCGCCACCCACCACCAGGAGATGGTGGGCGCGAAGGAGGCGCCTGCCCAGCCCGCGAGCAGGTTGTTCGCCGCCGCGAGGTAGACCAGCCAACGCGCGCCGACCAGCACGTGCAGCGGCACGCCCAGCAGGGTGATGGTGAGGCGGCTGCGCCGGGGCACCGGCTGAACCTCCCGCACGATACTCGCCGCCGCGGGTGCGCGTCCGTCGAGCTCGTCGGCGAGGGAACCGATCCGGGGGTAGTCGTAGATGTCGGAGACTCGGGTGTCGGGGAACCGCTCGCGGACGGTCGACACGAACTGGGCCGCGGAGAGCGACCCGCCGCCGTGGGCGAAGAAGTCCGCGTCGGGGCCGTCGGCCGACACCCCGAGGATGGCGGCCCAGCCGGCGGCAAGCCACGCCGCCGTCGGCGAGAAGGTCTCCGCCTGCTCACCCCCGGTGGCGGGAAGGGGCCAGGGCAGGGCACCGCGGTCCACCTTGCCGGAGGTGCGCGTGGGCAGCTCGTCGACGACGTGCACCAGCGGCACGAGCGCGGCCGGCAATTCTTCGCGCAGACGGATGTTGGCGGCCGCCCGGTCGAAGAGGGCCCCCTCCACCTGGGCCAGGTAGCCGACCAGGATCTGGTTGCCGGCCGGGGTTCTCTGCACGACCGCGGCCGCTCCGGCCACCCCCGGGAGCGCGCGCAGGGCCGCCTCGATCTCGCCGAGTTCGATACGCCGGCCGCCGAGCTTGACCTGGTCATCGGCCCGGCCGACGAACACGAGACCCTCGCGCTCGTAGCGCACCAGATCGCCGCTGCGGTAGGCGCGGTGCCAGCCCAGCTCGGTATGCGGGGCGTACTTCTCGGTGTCCTTGCCGGCGTCGAGGTAGCGGGCCAGCCCGACCCCGCCGATAATGAGTTCCCCGGTCTCGCCGTGGGCCACCCGGGCACCGGCGGCGTCCACCACGGCAAGGTTCCAGCCGGCCAGAGGAAGCCCGATCCGCACCGGCCCGCGGCCGTCGAGCAGGGCGGCGCAGGCGACGACGGTGGCCTCGGTCGGGCCATACGTGTTCCAGACCTCCCGGCCGCGCACGGCGAGGCGCGAGGCGAGCTCGGGTGGGCAGGCTTCGCCGCCGAAGATCAGCAGCCGCACCCGCTCCAGCGATTCCTCCGGCCACAGGGCCGCGAGGGTCGGCACCGTCGACACCACGGTGATGCCGTGCTTGATCAACCACGGGCCCAGGTCGACCCCCGAGCGCACCAGGGAGCGGGGCGCCGAGACGAGGCAGGCACCGTTCCGCCAGGCCAGCCACATCTCCTCGCAGGAGGCGTCGAAGGCCACAGAAAGGCCGGCCAGCACCCGGTCCGCGGGACCGATCGGGTCCGACCGGAGGAACAGGTCGGCCTCCGCGTCGACGAACGCGGCGGCGGAGCGGTGGGCCACCGCCACCCCCTTGGGTACCCCGGTGGAGCCGGAGGTGAAGATCACCCAGGCATCGTCGTCGGGGGCCGGCATGGCGCCAATCGTGCCGGCGAGGGCCAGGTCGTCCCCGGGCGCCAGCATCCGTTCGGCGAACATCTCCGCGTCGATGCCGGTGCGCACCTCGAACACGCCGCCCGCCCCGATCACGCCCACGACCCGGGCCTCGCCGAAGACGAGCCGGGCGCGTTCCTCGGGGTCGTCGGCGTCGACGGGCACGTAGGAGGCGCCGACCAGGAGGGTCGCCAGAATGGAGAGATACAGTTCCCGGGTTCCCGACGGGATCCGGATGCCGACGGTGTCGCCGCGGCGCACCCCGCGGCGACTGAGCTGCTCCGCCTGCTCGGTGACCAGGCGCACCAGATCCCGGTAGTTGATCGCCCCGTCGACGTCTTCGAGGGCGAGCGCGCCCGGATGCCGGCCGGCGGTCGCGAGCAGGATGTCGACCAGGGTGCGGGCCGGCGCCGCGCGGTGTCCGGCCTCGAGCACGTCCTGGCCGGGCTCAATCGGGGTCAGGGTCACGCAGGCTCCTCGTCCAGGTCGCGGTGCCAGCCACCGCGCGCCACCAGTTTAGAACCCGCAGGTAACAGGGAGGTGTCCGGTTACGGTGACACCGGCGACGGGTGCCGCGACGCGTCAGATCAGACCGTGGCGGCGGAAGGCGTTCCAGACGCCGTCGCCCTGCACGGTGGTGGTGACCTCGTCGGCGTAGGCCTTGACGGCATCCGAGGCGTTGCCCATGGCGATGCCGACCCCGCAGACCTGCAGCATCTCGATGTCGTTGCTGCTGTCACCGATGCCGAGGGCGGATGCCGCGTCGAGGCCGAGCCGGTCGAGGAGCCGCAGGATCGTGGAGCCCTTGTTCACACCATTCAGCGTCACCTCGCCGCTGCCGCGCCCCATGTGCGGGATGGTTCCGGTGATGACATGGAAGTCTCCGCTGAGCGCGTCCGACACCCGGTCGTACGCCCGGAGGTCGCCGGCGAGGAACACCGACTTCGCGATGCCCGTGAGACTGAAGGGGCGCACATCGGCGAAGGCTTTCAACGCCGGGTGTGCGACGGCACCGGTGACGGATGCCGTCGCATACCCGGCTCCCGCCTTCCGCTTTTCGCCGGACGCGTAGTAGTCCGCGAAGCGGTCATGCACGCCGGGGCTCGGGTACAGCTCGTCAAAGGACTGCAGGTAGAAGTCGTACCCTGACTCCTCATAGAAGCTGATCATCCGGGCCACGGCCGCTTCGGGCATCGAGCGTTCGATCACGAGCTCATCGCCGATCTCCGCGAACCCGCCGCCGGAGCTGATGAAACCGTCGAATCCGATGTCGCGGATCGCGGGGTAGATCTCCACGGACGCCCGTCCGGTGCTGAGGTACACCAGGTGCCCGTTGTGCCGGGCGGCGCGCACCGCGTCGATCGCCGACTCCGCGATCATCGAGCCGGTCTCCATGAGCGTGCCGTCAACGTCGACGAACGCGATGCGGGGGGAAATCATGAGGCACTCCAGACGAGGTGGTCTCCGGGACGTGTGCATCATCGGAGACGACCGGAGTGTGGTGATCGTATACATCGACGCTAGCTGCTGAGGCGTGTACCGCGTGACCGGGTAACATCGGCGAACCGGTCGACAGATCTGTCGCCTAGCCTGAAGGGGTCCGGATGATCGTCTGACCGACACCGTCAGGGCTGCGGGTCAACGACGCCAAACGGCGCTCAGCATGCCCGAACCAGAAATGAGAACCACCATGACCGTTTCGAACAAAGTCGCACTCGTCACCGGAGCCGGGCAGGGAATCGGACGCGGCATCGCACTCCGCCTCGCCCAGGACGGCTTCGACATCGCCGTCGCCGACCTCGACTTCCAGGCAGAAAAGGGGGCCGGTGTCGTCGCCGAAATCGAGGCTTTCGGGCGCAGGGCCGTCTTCGTCACCGCCGACGTCTCCAACCGCGATGATGTGTTCGCCGCCGTCGACACCGCGGCCGAGAAGCTCGGCGGATTCGACGTGATCGTCAACAACGCCGGCATCGCCCAGGTCACGCCCATGCTCGAGGTCACGGCGGACGATCTGGAGAAGATCTTCCGCATCAACGTGAACAGCGTCGTCTGGGGGATCCAGGCCGCGGTCGCGAAGCTCGACGAACTCGGCCACGCCGGCAAGATCATCAACGCCGCCTCCATCGCCGCCATCCAGGGCTTCCCCATCCTCGGCGCCTACTCGGCCTCGAAGTTCGCCGTCCGCGGCATCACTCAGGCTGCCGCCCAGGAGCTCGCACCTCGGGGCATCACGGTCAACGCCTACGCCCCCGGCATCGTCGGCACCGGCATGTGGGACCTGATCGACGAGAAGCTCAGCGCCATCAACGGCAAGCCGCTCGGCCAGAACCTCAAGGAAAACGTCGACGGCATCGCGCTCGGCCGCATCGAGACCCCGGAGGACGTCGCCAAGATCGTGTCGTTCTTCGCCGGCCCCGACTCCGACTACGTCACCGGCCAGGTCCTGCTCGTCGACGGCGGGATGCTCTACAACTAGGGCCTGGAGCGCCCCGGGGAACGACGCTCAGTGACACCCGGAGGCGAGGTTGGGAGCAATCCGGACCTCGCCATCCGTGCGCGGACGCTGGGTGTCCCTGGAAGGATTCGAATCCCCAACCGGTTCCCGGCCGTCGCCCTATTTCTTCTTCTTCGACTCGCTGTCGTCACTCGTTCGTCTGTTCAGCCGCAACCGTCGGCCGATCGCGATGTCCTCGCGTACCTTGTCGGCGGCCTTGTCGCTCTTGCGGGTGTCCCGCGGCGGCAGCTGAAGTTCTTCTTCTGCGGCGATGCCCGCCTGCAGCTCACGGCTCCGTTCCAGCTCGGCGTCGAATTCGGCACCGAAGAGCAGGGCGAGGTTGGCTATCCATAGCCAGAGCAGGAACACCACGATGCCGGCCAGGGAACCATACGTGCGGTCGTAGTTGGAGAAATTGGTGACGTAGGGGCCGAACAGGAATGAGGAGATCACCAGAGTGAGGAATGCGAGTAACGCACCCAGGCTGATCCATCGGAACTTGGGCTGCTGGGCGTTGGGGGTTGCCTAGTACAGGATTGCGATGATCAATACGGCGGCTACCGCCAGGATGGGCCACTTGATGACCGACCAGACGAACTGGACGGCCAACCCCAACCCGAGAGTGTTGCCGAGCGCATCGGTGACCGGACCCGACACGATCAGAACGACAAGCGCCACCACAATCAGCAGAATGCACACCACGGTCACGCCCAGCTGCATCGGGCGCAGCTTCCAGAACGGCCGGCCCTCGTCGATCTCGTAGATGCGGTTCATGGCCCGGCTGAACGCGCCGACGTACCCGGATGCTGACCACAGCGCCAACAGGATCCGGACGACGAGGGCGACACCGGCCGCCGGCGAGGAGCTGAACTGCTCGAGCGGGCCGCGCAGAGTGTCGACCGTGTCGCCGGGCGCGACCTCGTCAACGAGCGACAGGATTGAGTTCGTCGAGTTTGCACCCTGACCGAACGCTCCCAGGAGCGAGACCAGCGCAATCAGTGCGGGGAAGATCGACAGCACGGCGTAGTAGGTGAGGGCGGCGGCGAGGTCGGGGCACTGGTCGGCCGTGAATTCCCGCAGGGTCTTGCGCAGCACATACCGCCAGGACGGCTTGGCGATCTCGCTCCGCGAGTCGGGTTTGCGGGAATCGTCGGGCGCCGGTGCTCGCTCGCTTTTTTTGCGCGCTATTTCTAACCATGGGTGCTCTCCTCGGCTTCGCCAGCGATCGATTCGTGCGCGCCTCCGTCGCGCCGCCGCTGAGTGAGTTCGATTAGTTTCATTGACTCCGGGAAGGAATTCAAGCCAATTCTGCACATCAGGTCAATCACACTATTTCCGTGACGAAGCGGGAAATTCCCCGTCTTTAAGGAAGGAAGTCGACCGCTCTACGGACACGTCGACACAAGGGCGATGTGCTGGTCGGTCGGCATCGACGGATGATTCGTGGTGCCCCTGGAGGGATTCGAACCCCCAACCGTTTCCTTAGGACGGAACTGCTCTTCCGTTGAGCTACAGAGGCTGGCCACTGAAGTTTAGCGGTTGTCGGCCGGCGCCGCAGCGCACCGCTGCGACGCGCTTACGTCGGCGGGTACAGGAAGAGCGGAACCTCACTGGCCGACACGGTGCGCGTGTTGTACGCGTGACTGCCGTTCCAGTTGTATTCCTCGAGAATGACCGAGCCGTCGCTGTTGACCGACTGCACGTAGGCCACGTGGTTGTAGTTGAACCAGGCGACCGCGCCGACGACGGGAGTGTCGCCGGTGGCCCAGCCCTGGTCAGCCCAGGCGCTGGCCCAGTTGCTCGCGTTGCCGCCGCTGGGGGTGAGCTTGCTCCAGGTCCAGGTCCACGGGGAGCCGGTCGACCCGGCGTCGCGGTTGAGCCGATATGCCACGAAGTCCACGCATTCGCGGTAATAGTAGCCAAGCGGAGACAGTCCGCCGCCCTGGGTGTCGGTGGCCCGGTCGAACCACGGGTAGTCGTCGCCCTTGGCGCGCACGCTGTATACAGCGAAGTCGGTGGCAGCCGATCGGGCTGCCTCGGCGGTCTGCTGCGCGGCCAGTGCACGCTTGGCCTCGGCATCCCGCTGGGCGAGTTCGTCGCTCGTGGTCGCCGTGAAACCGTCGCGAGCGACGGTGATGGCTGCGGCGCCACTGTCCACCGTGACGCCCTGCGTGTCGGCAACCCGCGAAGTCGTCGAGGCGGTGTCGCTCGCACCGGGCGCGAACGCATAGGCCGGAAGGCCGGCGGTGAGGAACAGTCCCGGAATGGCCAGCAGGGTCACGGCGATTTTCATGGGCCGCCGGCGGCGCGACCGGGGCACCGGGCGGCTGACGGCCGGTGCGACCCGCGGGGGAGCGACCGGATTGAGCCGGTTGCTCCGCGCCGCGATCGATGCCTTTTCGAGGTCCAGAGCCTTGGTTTCCGCCACCGCAACCGCATCGGGAATGCGCACAGCCACCGGCACGTCCATGCGCACCGGAATGTTCACGGTGGCGTCGGCTCGGGCCTCTGCCGCCTCACGCTGCGCACGCAGTTCGCGGCGCGAGAGCGGAAAAATCGGGGTCTCTGGCGAACCAGAAGTGCCGGGTACGCCGGATTGGGGCAAAAGATGATCCTCTAACGCACCGAGATCGAGGTTCGGCGCTTCTCAACCCTAGGCGACGGCGACCAGGAAGTCACCTTCTGGCGTTACATCCCTGTTATATTCGCGGGTCAGGCGGCAGGAGCAAGGAATTCATCCCACTGCGGTAACGGCCGCTCAGCGCCGCGCACCACCCAGGTCGTGCCGACCGGCAATCCCGGGTGGAACAGGAGTTTCCAGCCCATCTCGGCCGGCGTCCGGTCGCTTTTGAGGTTGTTGCAGCGAAGGCAGCAGGCCACGAGATTGTCCCAGGTGTCCCGACCTCCGCGCGACCGAGGCATTACGTGGTCGATCGTGCTGGCGGTCTTGCCGCAGTACCCGCAGCGATGCTCGTCCCGGCGCAGCACGCCGCGACGGCTGACCGGCACCGCCCTGGACCGAGGGATGCGCACGTAACGCGTGAGCAAGATGACGCTCGGTCGCTCCCAGGAACCGGAGGCGGCACAGATCGGATGCCCCTGGTCGGCCTGCACGATCGTTGCCTTGTGATTCATGACCAGCACGAGTGCTCGTTTGAAGGACACCACGGCAAGGGGCTCATACCCCGCATTGAGGACCAGTGTGCGCATGCGTTCCCTTTCGAAAAGGGCTGGACGGCTTCCAGCCATTCGAACTACGACAGTCAGTGAGAAGGAGCGAACAGGCAAACAAAAAGGGCGCCGTCACCATGACAACGCCCTACCGGCCACACGGTGTCCCTGACACGCGCAACTCAAGTTTGCTCGACTGCTCTGCCGCAGCGCGGAGCGGCAGCGCACATCCATGGTGTGGATCGTGCGCCGCTCGCGCATGGGCTCTCCCGAAAACTCGCAAAACATCAGAGCAACAGGTTAACCCACATTCGGCGCCACCGCGAAGTGCGGGACGCCGAATGTGCTAGGTGTTACGAAACATTCATCTGGCGGCCGGCCGGCTCGGATCTTCCGGCAGGCTCAGATGCCGAGACGCACGATGTAGTACGAGCTGGTCCAGATCGGCTGCACACGCACGGCCGCCCCCTCATACGGCGCGTGCAGGATGTTGCCGTTGCCTGCGTAGAACCCGTCGTGGCCGTCCATGATGACGAGGTCACCCGGCTGAGCCTCAGATTCGGGGATTCGGGTGCCCGCCGCCCCCTGCCCGGTCGAGGAATGCGGCAGCGAGATGCCGAACTGCGCGTAGACGTACATGATGAAACCGGAACAATCGAAGCCGGCCGGGGTGGCCCCGCCGTAGACATAGGGGACACCCTGGTAGCCGGCCGCGACACTGTAGACGGATGCCAGGTCGAAATTCGGGTATGCCGGGGCAGCCAGGTAGTCGGCCGACGACGGACCGGAATACGACGCGGCGTAGGAGGTCATCGCGGCCGCGGCTTCCAGTCGGCGCCCCTCGGCGGCCGCTGCCTCGGACGCGGCAACGGCCGCCGTTGCTGCGGCCGCTGCCGCCGCCAGTTCCTCGGGGGTGGTGGCGGTGAACCCGTCGCGCGCGACGCTCACGGTATCGGCCGCGGCGGCGACCGCCACGGACTGCGCACCCGATTCGGTCAACTCGGCCGAGGCCGTTGACGCGTACTCCTCTTCGGTCGGCGCGAACGCATAGGCCGGGATGGCCATGGTCGCGACGAGGCCGCCGGCGAGAGTCATGAACACGATGTTCGCCACGGCGCCCCGGCGGCGTGACCGCGGGCCGGAACGGGGGCCGGCGGCCCGATAGTGGCTGAGCTCCGCGTGTTCGTTGTCGTTGGTGATAGAAGCGCGGGTGATGGGAGCGAGGGTGATGGATCCGGTGGTGGCTATCGAGTTCGGGGCTCGACGGAAAATCTTCTTACCTAATGCGGCCAAAGTGTTTACCTCCGGCGCCTCGACAACACTAGGTAGTTGCCCCGTCCACTGCGCTCGTCGCGTGTGTGAGGAACGAATCAAGAGACGGGAAAGAAAGGCGTCTTGATCCGTGTCCGTCGACCGGAATCTGGACTGTGGACGACTCCAAGCTAACTGACGCACATCCGTTTGTCACGCCGCAGGCTACTTTTTCTAACATATTGATAACAAAATTGTGGGGAGAGGGCTCAACGGCGACGGGGCAGGCGGTGACCGCCGAATGGCTAGGCGACCGCTGCCGGCGTGGCGACGAAGATGTGGCCGGCGACCTCGTTGGGCAGTTCCAGTCCGTCCTCGAACCCATGCACCTGCACGAGCACATAGGAGCCCACGGCGGAGAAAACCCCCGTGGCCCCGGGGAGCACACCGAAGTTTTTCAGCTGGGCCAGGAGCTCGGGGTCGACCTGAACGGGTTCGCCCAGACGGCGCACCACGGCGGTGACCGGACCGGCAGATCCGGTGACCAGGTCGACGAGGCTCGTCACCCCGGCCATGAACGCGACGGCCGGCGAATCGCCCAGCTCATCGAGGCCGGGGATGGGGTTGCCATACGGAGACTCGGTCGGGTGATCGAGCATCTCCAGGATTTTGCGCTCCACCCGCTCACTCATCACATGCTCCCAGCGGCATGCTTCGTCGTGGACGAATTCCCATTCGAGCCCGATTACGTCGCTGAGCAGGCGTTCCGCAAGCCGATGTTTGCGCATCACATGCACGGCCTTGCTGCGCCCGTCGACGGTGAGCTCAAGGTGCCGGTCGCCGGAGACGACTACGAGGCCATCCCGTTCCATCCGGGCCACGGTCTGCGACACGGTCGGCCCGGAGTGCCCGAGGCGTTCCGAGATGCGTGCTCGGAGGGGAACGATGTGCTCCTCTTCGAGATCGAGAATCGTGCGGAGGTACATTTCGGTGGTGTCGATGAGATCCGTCATGCCCAGCGTTCCTCTCGGCTCGGTACGTACTGCCCAACCTTATCGCCGCGAGAGCGGCCGTTAGAATCGCCCTATGTCGAACCTGATAATTCCCACGGAACTTCTGCCCGATGATGGACGATTTGGCTGCGGCCCGTCGAAAGTTCGAAAAGGACAACTCGAACATCTTTTAGAGTTCAGCGCGAGCGTGATGGGCACCTCCCATCGCCAGGCACCCGTCAAGAACTTGGTCGGTCGCGTGCGCACCGGCCTCGCGGACCTCCTTCGCGCCCCTGCCGGTTATGAAGTCATTATCGGCAACGGCGGGTCCACCGCGTTCTGGGACGCCGCCGCGTTCTCCCTTATTCTCCGCCGCAGCCAGAACCTCGTCTTCGGCGAGTTCGGCGGCAAGTTCGCCGCGGCCGCGGCCGCTCCGTTCCTCGAAGCGCCCGACGTGGTCAAGGCCCCGGCCGGATCGCGCAGCGAGTTCGTCGTGACCGAGGGTGTCGACGTCTACGCCTGGCCCCAGAACGAGACCTCGACCGGCGTCATGGCTCCGGTCACCCGCGTAGTTGCCGACCCCAACGCCCTGACGGTGATCGACGCCACCAGCGCGGCGGCCGGTATCGACTACGAGGCCGACCAGGCGGATGTCTACTACTTCGCGCCGCAGAAGAACCTCGCCTCCGACGGAGGCCTGTGGATGGCGCTCTTCTCCCCCGCCGCGATCGAGCGCGTCGAGCAGATCGCCGCGAGCGGGCGCTACATTCCCGAGTTCCTCAGCCTGAAGAACGCGATCGACAACTCGCGCCTCAACCAGACTCTGAACACTCCGGCCGTGGCCACGCTTCTTTTGATCGAGAACCAGCTCGACTGGATCAACGGATGCGGCGGCCTGGCGTGGGCGTCCGCGCGCACCCTCGAATCGTCATCCGTTCTCTACGACTGGGCCGAGAGCGTGCCGTTCGCGACGCCGTATGTCACCGACCCGGAGCACCGGTCACAGGTGGTCGCGACGATCGACTTCGACGACGCGATCGATGCCGCCGCCATCGCCAAGACCCTGCGCGCCAACGGGATCTCCGACACCGAGCCCTACCGCAAGCTCGGCCGCAACCAGTTGCGGGTTTCCACCTTCACCGCGATCGAGCCCGGAGACGTGCGCCAGCTCGTCCGCTCGATCGAGTTCGTGGTGCAGAACCTGGGCAAGTAGGCCTCGACATGCGGCTCTGGCTGAGAGACAGTGAGCGTCGGCCAGACCCGCTGCCGGCTCGAACGGATTCCCGCAAGGCTTTCCTTGCGGGCTCCGCCGGCTGGCTAGTGGCGCTCGCGCTCGCGCTCGTCTTCCGGGACGAACTCGCCGCCGCCGGAGTGGGCTGGTGGCTCTGGGCTGCCCTCATCGGCCTCGGCCTCGGCCTGCTCGGGATTGCCTGGGTACGGTTCCGGCGCCGTTAGGGCCTCACCGAAGTCGATCCCGTCAAGCACATCTTCGCCGCGGTCTTCGTCGTCGTCTGACTCGTCGCCGTCATCGCCGTCATCGCCGTCATCGTCAGATTCGTCGTCGTCGTCCGATTCGCCATCATCGCCCAACGCCTCGGCGTCGGCCACGGCCGCAGCCAGTTCCTGGGCCGTGCGGTAGTCGGCCAGGCGGTCAGACCACGGCACCCACTCCGGCGCGATCAGGGCGTCGTCGCCCGGCGTGAGCTCGGCTTCCAAAACCGACGGCTCGGAGCTCTTGTCCACCCGGGCGAGGGTGACCGTCCAACGCCAGCCCGGGTAGCCGGACAGGTTGCAGTCGAACAGCAGCGAGAGCACATGCTCGCCTTCGACGAGGTGGCCGAGGGGTTCGCCGATGCTGTCGGCCGGCGTGATCTCCAGCAGCGCGGTGCGCGCCTGGTCGACCGCGGACAGCAGGCGCTCGTCGGCAGCGGCCTCAGGCATCGAGTTCCTCCGCGACCTTGCGCAGCATGGCCGCGATCTTGTGGCTGTGGGTTTTGTCGGGGTAGCGGCCGCGACGCAGGCTCGCTCCGATGCCGTCGAGGAGTTTCACCAGGTCCTCGACGATGACGGCCATGTCGTCAGCCGGCTTGCGGCTGAGTTTGACCAGGCTCGGCGGTGCCTCGAGAACGCGAACGGACAGCGCCTGAGCGCCCCGCTTGCCGTCGGCGATGCCGAATTCGAGCTTCGTTCCTGCCTTGACCGTGACTCCGGCGGGCAGTGCAGAAGCGTGGAGAAAGACCTCGTGGCCGTCATCAGAGGTGATGAAGCCGAAACCTTTCTCCTCGTCGTAGAACTTGACCTTGCCGGTGGGCATCTGGACCTCGCTGAATTCCGGGCGCGCGCGGATTGCGCGCCAACCACCCCCAGCCTATTCGGTCGGACCGGTTCCCGCCCCGTATCCTTGAGTCTGTGACCAATCAAACTCCACCCGCCGCGAGCCGGCTCGAACGCATCCTTGCTTACATGGTTGCGGGTGTGGTGGGTCTGTCCATCCTCGCGTTCCTTGCCGTCATCCTCGGCACAGCGGCCGGGGCCGGGGCGGACAACGGTTTCGGCCAGGGGGTCTGGCCGGCGGTGCTTGCTTTGCCGCTGTTTGGATTGCCTCTCGGATTCGTGCTGATCATCGTCCTCATGGTGATGTCCGGCATGCGTCGCGCTCGTGAGGCACGACAGAATAAGGAGTAGCAATGCTCACACTCGCTTCGCGCCTTCGGGCGCTGGATGACGCAACGTTGCGTCGCACGATCGACATCCGCATGGTCTCGGCCACGGGCATCCGTGATTTCTTCGACCTGGCCGAGGCTCTCCTCGAACCAACCGCAATCCAACGGGTGCTGGCACGGCTCGATCGGGCCACCCTCGCCGTTCTCGCCGTCGCCGGTGAGCTCAGCCAGGGAACGGAGGTCGGCACGGCTGCCGCGCCCTCGCTGTTCGACCTCGCCGAGCGCCTGTCCGAACTGGCAGGTTCGCCCGTCGACGTGGCCGAGGTCGCCGGCCGTGCCGCCGAACTGGACTCCCTCATGCTCGCGCGCCTGACCGACGGGCGGTTCAGTCCCTACCCGGCGGTGGCCGCGCAACTGCTGACCTGGCCGGACCTGGGCCTGCCGACCGCGCTCGAGCTGGCTTCGACGCCCGCACCCGCGGCGCTGGCCAGTGTCGACACCACCGATACCCGCTTCACAGACCGTCTCGCGGCGGAGCGTGCCTTCGCCGCGGTGTCCTCCATCGCCGAACTGGTCACTGAGCTCGCCCGCGAGCCGGCCAGGGAGCTCAGCCGGGGCGGGCTCGGCCTGCCCGACACCAAGCGTCTGGCCGCCGTGATGGGGGTCGAACTCGAATTCGTGCCCTCCTTCGTCGCGACCGCGGCCCGAGCCGAACTCATCGCCCATTCCGACGGCTACTGGAATGAAACCGAAGCCGGCGAGGCCTGGCTGCTCGAGAGCACCGCCCGCCGCTGGGCGACCCTGGCCGACGCCTGGCATGCGGCCCTGCCGCCGGATGTGCGCGGGATACTCGCCCGCCGGCCCGGCGTGTCCTGGGGCGACGTGCTGCGCGGCTTCGTGGCCTGGCTCTACCCGGCCGGCGGCCAGTGGATGGACGACCGGGTCACCGAGTTCGCCGAGGACGCCGAACTGATCGGCATCACCGCCCACCAGACCACCAGCCCGGCCGGTGCTTCGGTGCTGGCCGGTGACCTCGAGGCGGCCGTCGCCACCATGGCGGCCGCGTTGCCGGCGACCGGCGGCGCGGTGTACCTGCAGAACGACCTGTCGATCGTGTCCCCCGGACCGCTCGCCCCCTCGATCGACAGCCGCCTGCGCGGGCTCGCCGACGTGGAGAGCCGGGAACTCGCCCTGAGCTACCGCATCACCGCCAACTCCGTGAACCGCGCCCTGGCGGCCGGCGAAAGCGCGGAGTCACTGCTCGATTTCCTGCGCACGGTCTCCCTGACCGGCATCCCACAGCCCGTCGACTACCTGATCCGGGAATCCGCCGCCCGCTACGGGCGCGTGCGCGTCGGCCCGACGGACCCGATGGAGTCCCCGGCCCAGGCCTATGTCCAGTCCGACGACGCGGCCCTGCTGAGCACCATCGCCGTGGACCAGACGCTCGCCTCCCTCGGCCTTGTGCCTGCCGAGGGCAGCCGACTGACCAGCCGGTTCCCCTCCGACGTGGTCTTCTGGGCGCTCAGCGATGCGCGCTACCCCGTCGCCGCGGAGGACGCCACCCATGAGATCGTGCACCTGCGCCGCCACCAGCTCGCTCGGGTCGTGCCGGTGGACGCCCCGGATCCGGCCGTCGCCCTGGTCGATAGGCTGCGTGCCGCCGATGGCGGCGAGGGCCAGGCAGCGGATGCCTGGCTCGCCCGCCAGCTCGACTTGGCAATCAAGGCGAAGCAGACCGTCGTCGTCAGCATCGCCATGCCCGGCGGTGTGGTGGTCGACTATCTGCTCGAGCCGGCCAGTGTGGGCGGCGGGCGCTTCCGGGCCCGGGACCGTCGCGCCGACATCGAACGCACGCTGCCTCTGTCCAGCATCATCAGCATCACGCCGGCGCCGTAGGTGCGGGCCTTCACGCTGACCGGGCGTAGGATTAACGGCTATGTCTGATGGCCCTCTGATCGTCCAAAGTGACCGTACGGTTTTGCTCGAAGTCGCCCACCCTCTTGCCGAGGATGCGCGCCACGACCTGGCCGTGTTCGCCGAGTTGGAGCGTGCCCCCGAGCACATCCACACCTACCGCATCTCCCGGCTGGGGCTGTGGAATGCCCGCGCCGCGGGGCACGACGCCTCTAACATGCTGGCCACGCTCGAAAAGTACTCGAAGTTCGCCATCCCGCAGACCGTCAGCGTGGACATCACCGAGACGGTCGGCCGGTATGGCCGGCTCATCATCGAACGTGACACCGAGGGTCAGCTCATCCTGCAGAGCAACGACCAGGCCGTGCTCACCGAGATCGCCGGGGCCCGGCGCATCGCGCCCCTCCTGATCGGGCATCCGTCGCCGGACTCGTTCCTGGTCGAGCCGTGGGCGCGCGGCCAGCTCAAACAGGAACTGGTGAAACTGGGCTGGCCGGCCGAGGACCTCGCCGGCTACACGCCGGGAACGCCGCATCCGATCGGTCTTTTGGAAGACGGTTGGGCGCTCCGGGACTACCAGAACAAGGCCGTCTCCAGCTTCTTCGACGGCGGCTCCGGCGTGGTCGTGCTGCCCTGCGGGGCCGGAAAGACGCTGGTCGGCGCCGGGGCCATGGCCACCGCCAAGACCAACACGCTCATCCTCGTCACCAACACGGTCTCCGCCCGTCAGTGGCGCGACGAACTGCTCAAGCGCACGACCCTCACCGCCGACGAGATCGGCGAGTACTCCGGGCAGGTCAAGGAGGTCAGGCCGGTCACGATCGCGACCTACCAGATCCTCACCGCCAAACGGAAGGGCGAATACGCGCACCTCGAGCTACTCGACGCCATGGACTGGGGCCTCGTCATCTACGACGAGGTGCACCTGCTGCCGGCCCCCGTGTTCAAGCTGACCGCGGAGTTGCAGGCCCGCCGCCGCCTCGGCCTCACCGCCACCCTGGTGCGCGAGGACGGCCGCGAGGGCGACGTATTCAGCCTGATCGGCCCGAAGCGGTTCGACGCGCCCTGGAAGGAGATCGAGGCCCAGGGCTTCATCTCCCCAGCCTCCTGCTTCGAGGTGCGCATCGACCTGCCCCAGTCCGAGCGACTCAGCTATGCCGCCGCCGCCGACGACGAGCGCTACCGGATGGCCGCGACCGCACCCGCGAAGCTCGACGTCGTCAAGCGCCTGGTGGCCAAGCACCCCGGAGAACGCATCCTCGTGATCGGACAGTACCTCGACCAGATCGACGAGCTCGCCGAGGCCCTGAATGCCCCCAAGCTCACCGGTGCGACCCCTGTCGACGAGCGCGAGCGCCTCTACCAGGCCTTCCGAGTCGGCGAGGAGAAACTGCTCGTGGTGTCAAAGGTCGCGAATTTCTCGGTCGACCTGCCGGAGGCCACCGTCGCCATCCAGGTCTCGGGTTCCTTCGGCTCACGCCAGGAGGAGGCGCAGCGCCTCGGCCGGCTTCTGCGGCCGAAGGAGTCCGGTCTGTCCGCGAACTTCTACACGCTGGTGGCCCGCGACACCGTCGACCAGGACTTCGC
The DNA here is from genome assembly GCF_004403055.1 of Cryobacterium sp. TMT1-19. Lineage (NCBI taxonomy): Bacteria > Bacillati > Actinomycetota > Actinomycetes > Micrococcales > Microbacteriaceae > Cryobacterium > Cryobacterium sp. TMT1-19. The sequence goes on along the minus strand of NZ_SOHB01000021.1, from coordinate 160,945 downwards.
CCAGAACCGCCAGCGCTTCCTCGCCGAGCAGGGCTACAGCTACACGATCCTTGACTCGCAGAATCTGGACGCGCAGGTCGTCTCCGTCTGACCGGCGGTGAAACGGCCGGTCAGGCGGTCGGAAAGGAAGCCTTCCGGCGGGCATAGCGCAGGAACAGCATGTCCCCGGCGGTCAGCACGTGCAGCAGGGACATCTCCCGGGTGATGGCGGCGGCACCGGCGGAGATCCGTCCGGCCGGGCCGCCCTCGAGCACGGGGCTGACGGTGAGGCACAGCTCGTCGACGCAGTCGGCCTCGATCAGCGCACCGAACAGGTTCGGCCCACCCTCGCAGAGCATCTGCGCCAGACCGCGCCGAGCCAGCTCCGCCCGCATCAGCCGCGGGTCCACGACGTCCTCCCCGCAGACCAGCACGTCCGCCACCTCTGCGAGCTCCGCGCGTCGCCGCAGCGGTGACGCTGCGTGCGTCACGACCAGCGGTCGCACGGCGGCGTCCGCGAACAGCGAGTGGCTCGGCTCGAGGTCCAGCCGTGAGGACACGATGGCGACGGGCAGCTGCGCCGGAAGTCCGTGCCGGACCCGCCACGCGGCATCTGCGGGGCCCTGACGGATGCCGACGTACCCCTCGGCGCGCACCGTGCCCGCACCGACCACGATCACGTCGGCGAGCATCCGAAGGGTATCGAAAACGAGCCTGTCGTCGGCGTTCCCGAGCCCGCCGCTCACGCCCTCCCGGGTGGCGGCGCCGTCGAGGCTGGCGATGAAATTTACTCGCAGGTGCGGCAGAGTGCGGTCAGGCACCCGGTAACGGATGATCAGCTCGTCACGATCCAGCAGCATCAGGCCAGGTTGTGGCGCACGTACGCCGGTTCGCGGAAGCCCAGGATCGCCTCGGTCATCCGCACGGCGTCGACCGCGGCGACGACGTTGTGCATCCGCACGATCCGGGCGCCCTGCAGGATGCTGTAGACGGCGGCGGCGAGCGATCCCGCGATCCGGTCGCCCCGCTCACGGTTCAGCGTCTCCCCGATGAAGTCCTTGTTCGAGACTGCGACCAGAGTGGGGTAGCCGAGCGCGGTGATCTCGCCGAGCCTCCGGGTCAGCTCGAGCGAGTGGTAGGTGTTCTTGTTCAGGTCGTGCCCGGGGTCGACGATGATGCGGGATGCCGGGACGCCGCGACTCCGGGCCAGCTCGATCCGTTCATCCAAGAAGGCTGCGACCTCGTGCACCACGTCGCCGTAGGTGGGCCCCGGCCACGGTGTGCGCGGCGGCGCGAGGCTGTGGGTGATCACCAGCGTCGCGTCGCTGTCCGCGACGACGTCAGCCATGGCCGGGTCGTGCACCCCGGTGGTGTCGTTGATCACGTGGGCGCCGGCGGCCAGGCTGGCGCGCGCCACGGCGGGATGAAAGGTGTCGACGGAGATGACGACGCCCGAGCCGCGCAGGGCCTCGACCACCGGGACGACCCGGTCGATCTCCTCCTCAATCGGAATGGACGGGCCGGGCGCGAATCTCGCCCCGCCGATGTCGACCCAGTCGGCGCCGTCCAGGATGGCGCGCCGGGCGGCCGTGACGGCCTCGTCAAGAGCGAAGGTCGCCCCCTTGTCGTAGAAGGAATCCGGCGTGCGGTTGACGATGGCCATCACGGCCACCTCACGGGAAAAATCGAACAGTCTCTCCCCGATCAGTCGCCGTGGATGGATCAGGTCGGGCAGCGCAGGGCCAGGTCGAGTGGTCGCGTTGTCCATGTCAGGTCCTTCAGTCGGGTGCTCCGGCGAGAAGTTCGTCCAGCTCAATGTTCTCATCCGCGAGCCGGGTCGTGTCGACCCGCACCTCCGTCCGGATGAAGCGCTGCACCGTCTCGTTGACGTCCCACACGTTGACGTTCATGCCGGCGACGACCCTGCCGCCCAACACCCAGAACGCGATGAATTCCCGCCTCGCCGGGTCACCGCGAAACACGACCTCCGCATCCCGGGCAAGTGCGCCGTACCCCGAGTACTCCATCCCGAGGTCGAACTGGTCGGTGTAGAAGTACGGGATCGCGTCGTAGCTGACCGCCTGGTCAAGCATCGAGCGGCCGGCCGCGGCGCCGGCCCGCTCGGCGTTGTCCCAATGCTCGACGCGCAGATGGTGCCGCAGCACCGGGTGGAAGACCGTGGCGACGTCACCCACCGCGTAGACGTCCGGGTCAATGGACCGGAACGCCGCGTCGACGACGATGCCGTCGTCGACGGCCAGGCCCGCGTCCCGGGCCAGATCCGTGTTCGGCACCGCGCCGATGCCGATGACGACGACATCGGCCGAAACGACCTCGCCGCCGGGGAGTCCCACTCCGGTGACCCTCCCCTGCGCCCCGATCAGTCGGTCGGCGTGCGTTTCCATCCGCAGATCCACCCCGTTCACGCGGTGCAGCTCCGCGAACACCGACCCGACCTCGTCGCCGATCACCGGGGCCAGCGGCACGCCGTCCCGCCCGAGCACCGTGACGGTGTTGCCGTAACCGCGGGCGGCCGCGGCGACTTCGAGACCGATCCAGCCGGCCCCGACGATCACGACCCGGCGGTTTCCCGGCTCCAGCTCGGCTCGCAGCGCCTGCGACTCGCCGACCGTGCGCAGATGGTGCACCCCGGCCAGGTCTGCGCCCGGGCCGGGAAAGCGCCGTGACGACGCCCCCGTCGCGAGGAGCAACCTGTCGTAGCGCACCGATTTGCCCTCCCGCAGGGTCAGCTCGTGGGTGTCGAGCGCCAGCCCGGTCACCCGGGCACCCAGCCGCACGTCGATGCCCCGCTCGTCGTACCACGGTGCCGGGTGCACGTCGATCGTGTCCCGGGCGGCCCGCCCGGCCAGGTAGTCCTTGGAGAGGGGCGGCCGCACGTAGGGGTACTCGGTCTCCTCGGCCAGCAACACGATGCTCCCGTCGAACCCCTCGGAACGGATGGCCTCGGCCGCTCTGGCCCCGGCCAAGCCGGCCCCCACAATCGCAAAAGTCGGAACAGTCATTCTGGTCTCCCCACGCCGCGGCAGTCTGGTTTGCTCACTAATCTACTCGCCAGCGCGCATACCGGGCATTTTCAGTAAACCTTCAGCTAACGCGCAGATACTGATATCATGACTGACGGCCCACGCATCCTTATTGTCGACGACGAACCCAATATCCGGGATCTTCTCACCACCAGCCTGCGCTTCGCCGGATTCGCCGTGCGAGCCGTCGGAAACGGCGCGCAGGCGATCTCCGCCGTCCTCGAGGAAGAACCCGACCTCATCATCCTTGACGTCATGCTGCCGGACATGAACGGTTTCGGAGTGACCAAGCGCCTGCGGACCGCCGGCTACACGGCCCCGATCCTCTTCCTCACGGCGAAGGACGACACCGAAGACAAGATCACCGGTCTGACGGTCGGCGGCGACGACTACGTCACCAAGCCGTTCAGCCTCGATGAGATTGTGGCCCGGATCAAGGCCATCCTGCGCCGGACCATGCACGCCGACGAAGACGCGGTCATCCGCGCCGGCGAACTCACCATGGATCAGGACACCCACGAGGTCCTGGTCGGCGACGCCCCCATCGAACTCAGTCCGACCGAGTTCAAGCTTCTGCGCTACCTCATGCTGAACCCGAACCGGGTCCTGTCGAAGGCTCAGATCCTGGACCATGTGTGGGAGTACGACTTCAACGGTGACGCCGGCATCGTCGAGTCCTACATTTCTTACCTCCGCCGCAAGGTGGACGCGCACTCGACCGAACCCCTCATCCAGACCAAGCGCGGCTTCGGTTACATGCTCAAAGCCGCCAAGGCGTAGTCACAGGCTGCGCTCATACACTGGGCTCCTATGCATCAGTCACTTATGGAGCGGTGGAGCCGCATTTCCCTGCGTTCCAAAATCACGGGCGTCACGGTCCTGATGCTGACGCTCGGCCTGCTCGTCTCCGGCATCGGCACGATGGCCATGCTTCGCCAATACGTGATCCAGCAGGTCGATTCGCAGCTGCAGATCGACGCCCAGTCCGCCTCGAACAGCTATTCGGCGGCGGCTCTCGGCCAGGGCACCACAGCCGTGGTCTCTTCGGACTACTACGTCGCCCTGTATGACGAGCACGGCAGCCTCAAGGACCACACCTGGCGGGATGTCCCGCGCAGTGAGCTGCCTATCCTGACCGCACCGCTCGACCTGCAGACCGTGATGGAGCTCGACGGCAAGACGATGACTCTGGTGGACTCGGCACACGACACCGAGTTCTTGGCCGTCGCCGTGCCGCTCGTGATCTCGCCGCAGGGAACCTTGGGCACGCTGGTCATGGCGGTCTCGTTGAGGCCGACCGAGAACACCATGGCCACCTACCTCACCATTTTCCTGGGGTTCGGGCTCGGGGTCGTGCTGGTGGGCGCCCTGCTCACCCGGCTCCTGGTGACCACCACCTTTGCACCGCTGCGAGAGGTGGAGCGCACGGCCGCGGCCATCGCCGATGGCGACTTCAGCCAGCGGCTCGGCGGCGCCACGCCCAACACCGAGGTCGGTCGCCTCAACCGATCGCTCAACACCATGCTGAGCCGCATCGACCGCCTCTTCAAGGACCGCGCCCGCACCATCGACCAGATGCGCCGCTTCGTCGGCGACGCCAGCCACGAGTTGCGCACTCCCCTCGTCTCGGTGCGCGGCTACGCCGAGCTCTACCGAATGGGTGCCCTGCAGACCCCGGAAGAAATCGCACAGGCCATGGAGCGCATCGAGAAAGAAGCGATCCGCATGGGCGGCCTCGTCGAAGACCTGCTCGAGCTGGCCCGGCTCGACGAGACAAAGCCGCTTGCCCTCGCGCCGGTCGACCTGATGCCGCTCGCCCGTGACGCGGCCCTCGACGCCATGGCCTCCTCCCCCGGTCGCACCATCACCGTCGTCACGCCGATCCCCACCGAGATCGAGGACAGCACCGAACGCCCCGCCATCGACCTCGCTCACTCAACGGGAGAAGTCCCCTCCGCTGCCGCACCAGGTTCGAAGCCCGACGAGCCGAACCACCCGGCGGGCGGATCCGTCTCTTTCGCCGGGGCAACCCTGGCGCGGCTGCGCACCCGCAAACCGCGCAAAGCGGATGTTGCGCTGCCGGCTCCGGAACAGACTCCGGTGACCGAGCCCGGCACCGTGCAGGCCGTGGTGATGGCCGAGGAGAACAAGATCCGCCAGGTCATCACGAACCTGATGGGCAACGCGCTACGCTTCAGCCCGACGGACAGCCCGGTCGAGCTCGAGGTCGCAGTCGACCGCCGAAACCAGCGCGCCTCCATCGCCGTCATCGACCATGGTGAGGGTATCCCACCGCAGATCAGGGAGAAAATCTTCCAGCGCTTCTGGCGTGCGGACACCTCCCGTGCACGGGAGACCGGCGGCAGCGGGCTCGGCCTGGCGATCGTCGCCTCGATCGTCGCCAGCCACAACGGCACCGTCCAGGTCGTGGACACCCCCGGCGGCGGCGCAACGTTCCGGGTCTGGTTCCCACTGGCCTGTTCTCCGAGCGCGCCCCAGCGCGTCGCCCCCGTCATCACGTCGTAGCCGCGTGCCGCGGCGTCAAACCCCCCGCGGTTCCTCCCCCGCGGTCCGGGAGGATGATTTGCCATGGCACAACGGCAGCCAACGGGAACGGCTGCAGGCGGCTCCGTAGTCTGATCGGTATCTTCCCCTGCCGAAAGGACCCCCATGACCCGCTATCAGGTCGACAGCGAAGCAGTGCTCCACACCACCTCCGTGGCGCGCGCCACGATCGGGCGCATCCAGGGCGAGGTCGCCGGGCTCATCGCCCAGCTGACCGCGCTGGAGGGCTCGTGGACGGGCCAGGCCGCCACCGCGTTCCAGGCGGCGGTCTCGGACTGGCGTGCCACCCAACAGCAGGTGGCCCAGAGCGCGGAGGGATTGAATCTGGCCCTGAACCAAGCCGGCCAGCAGTACGCCGAGATCGAGCAGGCCAACGCGCGCCTCTTCCTGCGTTAGCCGCGACCGCCTGCGCATTGGCGACGCTTGTTTTGACGACGCCTGTTTTAGCGACGCCTGTTTTAGCGACGCCTGCATTAACGACGCCTGTTTTAGCGAGGCCTGCATTAACGACACAGGGCGCCTCCCGGCGGAGGCGCCCTGTGTTGTGAAGCGGTGAAGCGGTGTGGACTTAGAAGTCCATTCCGCCGCCCTGGTCGCCGGCCGGAGCAGCGTTCTTCTCCGGCTTGTCGGCGACTACGGCCTCGGTGGTGAGGAACAGTCCGGCGATCGACGCTGCGTTCAGCAGCGCGGAACGGGTGACCTTCACCGGGTCATTGATTCCGGCGGCGAGCATGTCGACGTACTCACCGGTCGCGGCGTTGAGGCCCCAACCGATCGGCAGGTTGCGCACCTTGTCGGCGACAACGCCCGGCTCCATGCCGGCGTTGAGGGCGATCTGCTTGAGTGGAGCGTCGATGGCAACCTTGACGATGTTCGCTCCCGTTGCCTCGTCGCCGACCAGCTCGAGCTTCTCGAACGCGGTCTTGCCGGCCTGGATCAGCGCAACGCCACCACCGGCGACGATGCCCTCTTCGACGGCAGCCTTCGCGTTGCGGACGGCATCCTCGATGCGGTGCTTGCGCTCCTTGAGCTCAACCTCCGTCGCGGCGCCGGCCTTGATGACTGCGACTCCGCCGGCGAGCTTGGCGAGACGCTCCTGGAGCTTCTCGCGGTCGTAGTCGCTGTCGGTGTTTTCGATCTCGCTGCGGATCTGCTGGACACGTCCGGCGATGGCTTCGGGGTCTCCGGCGCCTTCGACGATGGTGGTCTCGTCCTTGGTGATGACGATCTTGCGCGCGTTGCCGAGGAGGTCAAGCGTGACGTTCTCAAGCTTGAGACCGACCTCTTCGCTGATGACCTGTCCACCGGTGAGGATGGCGATGTCCTGCAGCTGGGCCTTGCGACGGTCACCGAAGCCGGGAGCCTTGACGGCGACCGACTTGAAGATTCCGCGGATCTTGTTCACCACGAGCGTGGCCAAGGCCTCGCCGTCGACGTCCTCGGCGATGATGAGGAGCTGCTTGCCGGTCTGGATGACCTTGTCCACGATGGGGAGCAAGTCCTTGATGTTGGAGACCTTGGAGTTGACGATCAGGATGTAGGGGTCTTCGAAGACCGCTTCCTGACGGTCGGGGTCGGTCACGAAGTAGGCGGACAGGAAGCCCTTGTCGAAGCGCATGCCCTCGGTGAGCTCGAGCTCGGTGCCGAGAGTGTTCGACTCCTCGACGGTGACAACACCCTCCTTGCCGACCTTGTCGATGGCCTCGGCGATGATGGCGCCGATTTCGGCGTCACCGGCGGAGATGGAAGCGGTGGCCGCGATCTCTTCCTTGGTCTCGACCTCTTTGGCGTTGGCGATGAGCTCAGCGATCACGGCGGCCGTGGCCTTCTCGATGCCACGCTTGAGGCTGATCGGGTCTGCTCCGGCCGCGACGTTGCGCAGGCCTTCACGAACGAGCGCCTGAGCCAGGACGGTGGCGGTGGTGGTTCCGTCGCCCGCGACGTCATCGGTCTTCTTGGCGACCTCCTTGACGAGCTCGGCACCGATCTTCTCGTACGGGTCGTCGAGTTCGATCTCCTTGGCGATGGACACGCCATCGTTGGTGATCGTGGGAGCGCCCCACTTCTTTTCCAGCACCACGTTACGTCCGCGCGGGCCGAGGGTGACCTTGACAGTGTCAGCGAGGATGTTCAGGCCACGCTCAAGGCCGCGACGGGCCTCTTCGTTGAAAGCAATGATCTTTGCCATATGTGTTTCTCGTCCCTCCCGGACGTTACCAAAACGGTGATGGGTTGGCACTCAAACAGAGAGAGTGCCAAGTTGATTCTGGCACTCTGGGGTCGAGAGTGCAAGTGAACGGCAAGGTGCCGCAGCCGCGGCTACGGCACCAGCACAACCGTGCCTCGGTCCGACGGCACCAGCTCGATCCAGGTGTTACCGGCGGCGAGACGAATCGTCACGCCGAAGTCATCGACGAGACGGATGGGGGCGGTCTGGTCGGCCTTGGACCAGACCGCATGCACGGACTTGCCGCCGGCCGAGACCCAGGCTTCCCCCGAACCGATCATTGTCGTCGTGGGAACATCTCCGTAGGTGCCGTCGATCGCGACCCGCAGGACCAGGACGTTGGTCGCCCGCAGCTGCGCACCGGTGGCGTCGAGGTCAGGTGCGCCCTCCTGCGAGCGCAGGTAGGCAGCACCGGCCGCATCCCACGTCCAGCCGGGCCAACGGGCGGTGGAGAAGGTGGAGTTGATCGCCGCGACGGGCGCGCCGTCGACGGCCGCGGACGATCCCTGCACGGTCGCGGAGTAGGCAAATTGCTGGTTCGGCGGCGGCACGGTGGCGTTCCGCGCGACGAGCGCTGAGGCCTGGAGGATGACGTTGTGCGGGGCTTCCCGGTCATCCGAACGCGCGAAGAGGCCGGTGTCGTCGGTATCGAAGGCGGCGCTGACGACATCCGTCGCGTCCATCAGGTCGATGAATTTCTGTTGGCCGCCGGAATAAGCCGCGATCCCGCCGAAGGGCGCGATGATGTCCGGGTCCATGGGTCGGATCGATCGCACCGGCCCGACGAGTTCGGGCACGTCGGAATGCCAGACCGCGACATAACGGGTCAGCCCGCCCTCGACCAGTTCTTCGAAGACGATGTCGGCGCGCTCGAGAGAGAGCTGCGGCCTGGCCGCTTCGTGGTTGTCGATCTTCACCGAGAGGGCAGGGTTCTGGAGGCTCCCGGCCGGCACACTCGTGCCACGCAATGGGGCGACCGCCGGGTCTGCGGCCGACTCGAAGGTGGAGTTCCAGGGCGTGCTGGTCGAGCTTGTCGGCGGCTTCGGCGCGTCACTTGCGCATGCGGAGACCAGCAGAAGGGTCGGCAGAAGGACGACCCCGAGCATCCGGATGGACCGAATTCTCGGTGCCGCACTTCGTCGCTGCGCTTGAACCACTATTTTCGTTGTCACGCCCCAAACCCTAACGCGGCTGCACTGCCGCGCACACATACCCGGGAGCGACTCGACTCTTCGGTCGACCGCTGGAACATCCCCCGCTGGATCAGATCGGACGAACCGCTTCTGCCTGGGGCCCCTTTGCCCCTGTACCCAGTTCGAAGATGACGTGCTGTCCCTCTTCCAGAACCTTGTAGCCGTGCATGTCGATGGCCGAGTAGTGGACGAAGACGTCCTGGCCACCTCCATCGACGGTGATGAAGCCGAAACCCTTTTCAGCGTTGAACCATTTGACGGTTCCGTTCGCCATGTATAACTCCTTGTTGCTGTGAATTCGTCGACACGCGCCCGTTGGCCGTACCGGGCCTGGCGCAGGGATTGCGTCCATTGCATTCGACCGATGGAATACGTCTCCTGCGAGAACGCCCGGACAAACAAAATGAGGGACCAATGCTCAATTTACGGAAGCTCCGGAAGAACGAAAGGGGGTTGACGCACGAGCGCCCGACGTATAGGCGACGGCTATTCGGCCGGCTCGTAGTCGGCGCCGACGACAACGGTCAGGTCCGCTGCGGAATCGGCGAAATCGCTTGAAAGCAGCACCTCCGAGCCGGGCAGTGACTCCGCGACTCCGCGGGCCGCTCCCTCCAGGGCCGCGTCGGCGTAGTAAACCGTCGTGGTTTGCACATCCTCCGTGCTCGCGTTGTCCAGCTCTTCGATCGTCCAGCCCTCCGCCTCGAGGACATCGCCAACGGACCGGGCGATCCCCTCGCCGGCGGTCCCGTTCAAAACGGTCACGGTCGAGTCAGGGTCCACGGTCGCGGCCGGCGTCGGCACCGGCGCCGGAGTGTCACTCGGAGTGGCGCTCGGCTCGGCCGCGCTGTCAGCAGTCGTCGCCGTGCCCGGCAACTCGAAGTTCAGGTTGTTGTTCAGGACGGCCAGGCCGACGACTCCGATGCCGACCAGCAGCACGGTTGCGCCGAGAGACCACCACACTGCGACCCAGCCGCGCCCTTTCTTGCCGGGCGCGCGGTGGGCCCCCACCCGCTCCAGGGAGTGCGGGAGGTGGTCGAAGCGGTCTTTCGCGTAGGAGTTCGGCATCGTGAGGCTGGTCAGATCCTTTGTGGTGGTGATGAGACACGGGAAGGGTGCAGGTTAGGGAGTCAATCGGTGGACTGTAGCGACCGGCGCTCCCTTGCCTGCGACCGGGCGTCGCGCATCCGCTGCAGGCGTTTCACCAGCATCGGGTCGTGGGCCAGGGCCAGCGGCGAGTCGATCACAACCCCCAGTAGTTGATAGTACCGGGCGGCCGAGAGGCCGAACTCGGCCCGGATCGCCTGTTCCTTGGCGCCGGCATGCTTCCACCACTGCCGCTCGAAGGCGAGGATCAACCGGTCGCGAGCGGACAAGTCTGCCGGCGAGGAGGACTCCGAGGTAGGCTCCGCGGGAGTCGACGAACCGGGAGTTCCGTCCACGTGCCACCTCCCTCGATCTCTGCAATCCTAATTGTCGATGCCTGCGTACTCGCTGGGCCGTCGTGCCGTGCTGTCCAAGGTGGAAAAACCTGCCTATCTCCTGATCGAGGAATACCGCCGCGGTCTGGCGAGTTTAGTGTTGATACGGACAGATTTCGGCCTCTCCGGGGTCGAGCAGGGAGGAACGGAACATGGACTACGAGGTCGAGAAGTCGGATGCGCAGTGGCGCGCGGAGCTGAACCCCGAGCAGTACGCCGTACTTCGCGGCGCCGCCACCGAGCGGGCGTGGGCCGGCGAGCTCCTCGATGAGGGCCGCTCCGGGATTTACACCTGCGGGGCTTGCAATGCCGAGCTGTTCAAGAGCGGCACGAAGTTCGACTCCGGTTGCGGCTGGCCGAGCTTCTACGAATCGGTGCGTCCCGAGGCCGTTGAACTCCTCGAAGACCGCACCCTCGGCGTTGTGCGCACCGAGGTGCGCTGTGCGAAGTGCGGCTCGCACCTGGGCCACGTTTTCGACGACGGATTCGGAACGCCCACCGGCGACCGGTACTGCATGAACTCCATCTCGCTCAATTTCAAGCCGGTCGAGTAAGCATTGTCCGACCTCCTCGATACGGTCAATCATCGACGCTCCCACTCCAAGGTCACCGGGCAGGCGCCGAGCCATGCGGAACTGCTGCCTTTGGTGGCTGTCGCGGCCCGTGTCGCCGACCATGGCGCTCTGCGTCCGTGGCGGCTGATCGAGTTGCGCGGTGACGCCCGGCGCCGCCTGGGCGAGGCCATGGTCGAGGCCGCCGGGCTGAACGGCGCCGAAGCCGCCAGGCTCGCCGCTAAGCCGCTGCGCGCCGAACTTCTGATCGCCGTGGTCGCGAGCCGTCGCGAAAGCGACACGGTGGCGGTCTGGGAACAGGACGCCGTCGCGGCCGGTGTCGCACACATGCTGAGCCTTCTCCTCGCCGCCCAGGGCTGGGGCGTCATGTGGCGTTCCGGCACCCTGGCCCGCACGCAGCCGGTGAACGAAACCCACGGCCTCGCGGCCTCGGAAGAATTGCTCGGCTGGCTGTACGTCGGGGGCATTCCGGCCGATGCAAAACCGGGCGTGCGTTCACCGATCGATCCGACGGATTTTCTCAGCGCCCTCAAGGAAACCGTCACCGAGAGAACCACGATCTGAAGCGATGAGAGAACAGGGCCGGCCACGGGACTTGAACCCGTAACCCCCACTTTACAAGAGTGGTGCGCTACCAATTGCGCCAGGCCGGCATGAGGCGATTGACGCCTCGACACACCATCCTAAATGACGAACCCGTGCTGTGCCGCCATCGAAGCGGGGCGACTACCCTGCCGGTGGCGGCTCGGGGGTCGGCGTCGAGGTGGAGTAGGTCGCGCCGGCCGCCTGTAGCACGAAGGCCGCGAACTCCCTCGGGTCGTCGAGTGCGCCGACGTACTGCTTTCCGTTGACGAGCACGGTGGGTGTGCCGGTGATGGCCTCGACCTCGGTGTTCGGCAACGGACCGGACAGAGCCCGGTCGGTGGATGCGATGACCCACGATTTGAAGGTCGTGTCGTCAATGCACGCGTTGATCTGCGACACCCGGTCGCTCACGCCGGCATCCTTCACGAGGCCCTTGATGGCCGCGTCGTCGTGACCGGCAGTGCCCTCCTTGGGCTGTTCCTGGAACAGGATGGCGTTGAAGTCGTAGAAGTTTGCGGGGGCGTAATTGGCCACACATGCGGCGGCGTTCGCAGCCCGAAGCGAGTATTTCGTGCCGGAGGACTTGTGGGTCAGGATCGAAACCGGGTGGATCTCCACGGTCGCGGCACCCGACGTGACCCACTGGCTGATCTGGTCACTGTTGGCGGCCTCGAACTCGCTGCAGAACGGGCAGAGGTAGTCGGCGTAGACGCGAATGTCGGCGACCGTGCCGGTCGCATCCGGCTTGGACGGTATCGGCTTGGCCTCGGGCTGGAGCGCGGAGGTCGTGACCGGGGTCATCCCCTCGGAGATCAGCACGCCGTCACTGGCCATGTTCGCCGGACCGGGGCCGACCGGGGGGATCGAGTTGATGATGACCACGGCGATGACGGCGGCAATGGCGACGCCGGCGGCGGCGATTCCGCCGCGCAGGGCGACCCGGTAACGGCGGTCCTTCTTCTTCTGCTCCTCGCGGATCCGCTTGGCCTTGGTGCGCACCGCGTCACGTCGCTGATTCTTAGAGGGACGGCTGTCGCCCGATCCGCCAATAGTCATGAAAGCTCGCTCCGAGTAGTTAGTGCAGAGGCAAGCCATTTGCGAATGCCTACCAAATAGTAGGTCCCCTTTCTGGGAAACGTCCAGACGGGGCCTGTGGGCGGGCTCCGCCGCAGAATTCCCGCCGTCGCCGCGATCCCCCGACATGACATACTAAGAAAGTTGACCTGTCGCACATGACGCGTGGCAGGCGTAGTAACCCATCACAACGGATCGTCCGGCACGTACCTGCCGGTGAAGGAGTAATCAACCATGGCTTCAGTCACGTTCGACAAGGCGACCCGCCTGTATCCGGGTTCCTCGATTCCCGCCGTTGACAAGCTCGACCTGTCGGTTGCCGACGGCGAGTTTCTCGTGCTGGTCGGCCCGTCCGGCTGCGGCAAGTCCACGTCCCTGCGCATGCTCGCCGGCCTCGAAGAAGTCAACGACGGCAACATCTTCATCGGTGAGCGCAACGTGACGGATGTCCCGCCAAAAGACCGCGACATCGCCATGGTCTTCCAGAACTACGCTCTGTACCCCCACATGACGGTCGCCGAGAACATGGGCTTCGCGCTCAAGATCGCCGGCGTCAACAAGGATGAGCGCGCCGCCCGCGTTCTCGAGGCCGCCAAGCTGCTCGACCTCGAGCCGTACCTGAGCCGCAAGCCGAAAGCGCTCTCCGGTGGCCAGCGTCAGCGCGTCGCCATGGGCCGGGCCATCGTGCGTCAGCCCCAGGTTTTCCTGATGGACGAGCCTCTGTCGAACCTCGACGCCAAGCTGCGCGTGCAGACCCGCACCCAGATCGCTTCGCTCCAGCGCCGCCTCGGCGTCACGACGGTCTACGTGACCCACGACCAGACCGAAGCCCTCACCATGGGCGACCGCATCGCGGTCCTCAAGGATGGCGTGCTCCAGCAGGTCGGCACGCCTCGCGACCTGTATTCGAAGCCGAACAACGTCTTCGTTGCCGGCTTCATCGGCAGCCCGGCCATGAACCTGTTCCTGGCCGACACCGTCGACGGCGGCGTCAGGTTCGGCACCGCAACGATCCCCGTGCCCCGCGAGACCCTGGCCGGCTCCACCGGCAAGAAGGTCACGATCGGCGTTCGCCCCGAGGACATCCACCTGTCCACCACGCATGGCGAGGGCCTCGAAGTTGCCGTCGACCTGGTCGAGGAGCTCGGCGCCGACGGTTACCTCTACGGCCACTCCACGGTCGAGGGCAAGCGCACCGATATCGTCGCTCGCGTCGATGGTCGTTCGCACTCGTCCGCCGGCGACACCGTTTACCTCACCCCGACGCCGCACCACATGCACGTGTTCGACGCCGAGACCGGCCTGCGCCTCGGTGGAGCAGTCGCCGACTAGGCACCCGCTCGTCAACGAACGGCCGGATGGAGCATGCTCCGTTCGGCCGTTTTGTCGTTCCCCGACTGCGGAGCACACCGGTAAACTCGACGGATGAGCGGTTCACTCAACATCACATCGGCCACTGCCGATCCAGCCCTACTTGACCTTCCCTGGCACCTCCCGCTGGATGCCTGGCCGAACGAGAACATCGCAGCCCTGCCCAAAGGCATCTCCCGCCACCTTGTGCGCTTCGCTCATTTGAGCGGCCGTGTCGTCGCCATCAAGGAGACCACCAGCGAGATGGCCAAGCGCGAGTACGAGATGCTCCGTACCCTGCAGGGCCTGGAAATTCCCTGCGTCGAGCCGCTCGCCGTGATCACGAACCGCACCGATGACGACGCCGAGCCGCTGAATTCGGTGCTCGTCACCCGGCACCTCAAGTTCTCGCTCCCCTACCGCGCGCTCTACTCGCAGACCCTGCGGCCCGACACCGCCACCCGGCTGGTCGACGCCCTGGCCCTGCTGCTGGTACGCGTGCACATGGCCGGCCTCTTCTGGGGTGATGTGTCGCTGTCCAACACCCTCTTCCGCCGTGACGCCGGCGCGTTCGCCGCCTACCTGGTCGACGCCGAGACCGGGCAGCTATATCCAGGCGGGCTCTCCAACGGCCAGCGCGAGAACGACCTGGAGATCGCGCGCGTCAACATCGCCGGTGAGCTCATGGACCTCGAGGCCGGCGGTCGGGCGGCCGACGAGCTGGATCCCATCCGGGTCAGCAATGGGATCGTGGCCGCCTACCGGCTGCTCTGGAAAGAGCTCACCGGGTCGGAATCCTTCTCCAGCTCCGAACGCTGGCGCATCACGGAACGCGTCGAACGCCTCAACGACCTCGGGTTCGACATCGAGGAACTGGCCATCAAGACGGACAACACGGGTACGACCGTGCGCATCCAGCCGAAGGTCGTCGACGCCGGCCATCACCAGCGGCGCCTGCTGCGGCTGACCGGGCTCGACGCCGAGGAGAACCAGGCCCGGCGCCTGCTCAACGACCTCGACTCCTACCGGGTCTCCTACGGCGACCCGGAGGCCGACGAGGAGATGCTGGCGCACGAGTGGCTGGTGCGCGTCTTCGAACCCGTCATCCGGGCCATTCCCCGCGATCTCAAGGGCAAGCTGGAGCCGGCCGAGGTCTTCCACCAGCTGCTCGACCACCGCTGGTTCATGGCCCAGAACCAGTCCAGGGACATCCCGTTGGCCGAAGCCGTCACCTCCTATGTCAAGAACGTGCTCCGGCACCGCCGCGACGAGGCCACCGTGATCGAGCCGGCCACCGGCGAGATCACGATCCCGATCGACGTGACCGACGATGAGTCCGCCGCCCTGGCGGACGCGGCCGAGTCGGCCGCCGACGACGCGGCCGACTGGCGCCTCAAGGTCTGATCCGGCCGGCGTTCCGCCGGGTCCGTGTACCCAGCCAAACCGTGAGAAAAGCCCGCCGATTGTGGGATTAAGGGGTTTTTCTCGCGGTTCGGCCTGCCTGACGGGCGCCCGGCGGGTCGGGTTAAGAGGCTGCGGAGGCGGCTGCCGCCGTCGCGGCGGCTGCCTGCTTCGCGACCTTGGCGGCCTTGGCAGCCGCGCGCAGTCGGGAGACCTCGTACAGTGTCACGCCGGCCGCGATCCCCGCGTTGAGGGATTCGGTCGAGGCGCTGATCGGGATCGACACAATCGCGTCGCAGGTCTCGGTGACGAGGCGGGACAGCCCCTTGCCCTCGCTGCCGACCACGATCACGATGGGGCGCTCGGCGAAACCGATGCCGAGCTCGGGCAGCTGGGTGTCGCCATCACCGGCGAGGCCGATGACGAGCACGCCGCGCTCCTTGAGCGCCTTGAGCGACTGGGTCAGGTTGGTGGCCATGGCGACGGGAAGTCGGGCAGCGGCGCCGGCCGACGTCTTCCACGCCGACGCGGTCACGCCGACGGACCGACGCTGCGGCACGATCACGCCATGTCCGCCGAACGCGGCCGTCGAGCGGATGATGGCGCCGAGGTTGCGGGGGTCGGTGATGCCGTCGAGGGCGACGAAGAGCGGCTTGTGGCCGCGGCTGATCGTCAGTTCCAGCAGCTCGAGGGGCTGGGCGTACTCGTAGGACGGCACCTTGAGCGCGAGACCCTGGTGCACCGAGTCCCGGCCGGCCAGGCGGTCGAGCTCCGGGCGCATGACCTCGAGGACGGGGATGCCGCGGGTCGTCGCGAGGGTGAGGACCTCCTTCACCCGTTCGTCCATTTCGATGCGCGTGGCGATGTACAGGGCCGTGGCGGGGATCTTCGCCCGCAGCGCTTCCAGTACGGAGTTGCGCCCGGTCACAACCTCATGCTCGTCGATCTGCTTAGCCCGGCGGGTGGACGCTCCGCCGCCGCCGGTGTTGCCGGTGGTGGCGCTGCGCGGCGCGCTCTTGGGACCCGCGGAACCGCGGCTGCGGCCGCCGCCGGCCGCGACGAAGCGGTCCTGGGCGAGCTTGCGTTTGCCGGCGGGGTGGTAGGGGCGGTCTTCCGCTTTGGGCGTGGGCTTCTTGCCCTCGAGCGCCTGGCGTCCCTGGCCGCCGGAACCGACCTGTGGTCCCCGGCTGCCCTTGCGCACGGCCCCGGTGCGGGACTTACGGTCTGTGTTCTTCATCAGTCAAAACTCCAATGGGCACCCGAGGGGGTGTCTTCGATGGTAATTCCGGCGGCGACGAGCTCGTCCCGGATACGGTCTGCGGCCGCATAGTCGCGGCCCTGCCTTGCGATTTCGCGATCGTCGAGCAGGCGCTCGACGAGGGCGGTGAGTGCGATCATGGCCGGTTCGTCCGTGGCCACGGACCAGCCCGGTGAGAGCGGGTTGATTCCGAGAACCTCACTCATGGCGAGCACGTGACCACGCGCGGCGGCGGCCGCGTGCAGATTTTCGGCGTCCAGCGCCGCGTTGCCGGTACGCACGGTGTCGTGCAACACGGCCAGAGCCTGAGGCACGGCCAGGTCGTCGTCCATGGCGGACGCGAATTCGTCCGGGACGATCTCGACGCCGGATCCGGCGAAGCGGGTGTCCGCCAGGCGGCGGTCGGCGCGGTCGAGGAAGCTCTCGATTCTTTCGAGGGCCGCTTCGGCCTCCACGAGGGAACCCTCGTGGTAGTCGATGGTGGAACGGTAGTGGGCCGCCCCCAGGTAGTAGCGCACGACGATGGCGCGCGCCTGGTCGAGCAGCTCCGCCGCGAAGACCGAGTTGCCCAGCGACTTGGACATCTTCTGCCCGTTCACGTTGACGAGACCGTTGTGCACCCAGTAGCTCGCGAAGCCGTCGCCGGCGGCGGCGGACTGGGCCAGCTCGTTCTCATGGTGCGGGAATCGCAGGTCGAGCCCGCCGCCGTGGATGTCGAAGTGGGAGCCGAGGTAGCGGGACGCCATGGCCGAGCACTCGATGTGCCAGCCGGGACGGCCGGCTCCCCACGGGGACGGCCAGGAGGCGGACTCCGGTTCGTCGGCTTTGCGACCCTTCCACAGGGCGAAGTCGCGTGGGTCATTCTTGCCACGCGGGTCGGCATCCGCTGCCGGTTCCATGTCGCCGCGCCGCTGGCGGGTGAGGTCACCATAGTCGGGCCAGCTCGCCGTGTCGAAGTAGACGTCGCTGGAGGCGTCATCGGCCGGGTAGGCGTGCCCGAGTTGGATCAGTCGGGTGATCAGGTCTTGCATCTGCTGGATGCTGGCGGTCGCCCTGGGTTCGTAGCTGGGGGCGAGGATGCCCAGCCGCTGGTATCCGGCGGTGAACTCCAGCTCGTAGCGGTAGGCGAGCGCCCACCACTGCTCGGTGCCCCCGACCGCGTGGGCCAGAATTTTGTCGTCGATGTCGGTGACGTTGCGCACGAAGGTGACATCGAAGCCGCGGTAGGTGAGCCAGCGGCGCAGCTGGTCGTAGACGAGGGCGCTGCGCAGGTGGCCGATGTGGGGCGAGGACTGCACGGTGGGTCCACAAACGTAAATACCCACCGCGCCGGGCGTGAGGGGTATGAAGTCGCGGAGGGCCTGGGCCCTGGAATCGTAGAGTCGCATGGTCACGCTTCCCAGCTTAGGTCAGGGTCTGCCGGGGGTTCGGGGAGAATGAGCGCCGTCGCGATGGCGGCGAGGCCCTCGCCGCGGCCAGTGAAGCCCAGGGCATCCGTCGTGGTCGCCGACACGGCGACCGGCGCCTTCAGCAGCGATCCGAGCAGCGCCTCCGCCTCGGCCCGGCGCGTGTTGAGTTTGGGCCGGTTGCCGATGATCTGCACCGTGACGTTGCCGACCCGGAACCCGGCGGCCGCCAGCAGGCGCAGGGTCTCGCCGAGGAACACGTCGCCATGGGCGCCGACGAGGCGCGGATCGGATGTGCCGAAGACACCACCGATATCGCCCAACCCGGCGGCGGAGAGCAGGGCGTCGCAGATGGCGTGCACGGCGGCATCGCCATCGCTGTGCCCGGACAGTCCGCGCTCCCCCGGCCAGTGCAGGCCGGCGAGCCACAGTTCGGAGTCGTCGTCGAAGGCGTGCACATCGAGCCCGGTGCCCACGCGGGGCGCGGTGTCGGTGCCGGGCGCGGAGTGGGCCGGCACGCGCGCGCCGAGCAGGGCCTCGGCCCGGCCCAGGTCCCACAGGGTTGTGATCTTGAAGGCGAGCGGGTCCCCGGCGATCACGCTGACCGGGTAGCCGGCGGCGGCCACCACGCCCGCGTCATCGGTCGCCTCGAGCGACGAGCCGGCGGATGCCGCGGCGGCCGCGGCGGCGAGCATCTCCCTCGGGAAGCCCTGCGGGGTCTGCACGGCCGAGAGTGCGGCGCGGTCCACCGTGCCCAGGATCTCGCCGGCAGCGGAGATTTTCTTGATGGTGTCGACCACGGCCAGGCCGGGAACGATGCCGTGACCGGTTGACTGCACCGCGTCGACGACGGCGTCGCAGAGCGCGGCGGGCGTGAGGGCGCGCGCGGCGTCGTGCACCAGGACGGTGCGCACGCCGGGGTGCAGCGCGGCCAGGCCGCGGTTCACCGACTCCTGTCGGGTGGCGCCGCCGGCCACCACGTCGACGGATGCTGCCCCGCCCGCCCTCGAGGCGACCCGGCGGGCGTGGGCCAGGTGGGTGTCGGGCGCGACAACGATGACCTGCACCGGGTCCCGCATCCCGAACACAGAGGCAAGCGCGCGTTCGAGCAGCGTGCGTCCGGCCAGCGAGACGAACGCCTTCGGCTCGGCGTGCCCGAGCCGGCTGCCACTCCCGGCGGCGACGACGATGACTGCGACCTGGGGCGCAGGGGTTTCAGTCATATCTGGAGGCTATCTGGTGAGGTCGGCGACGAATGGACGCGAGACGGTGAGTACGAAGTGGTGCGGGAGGTACTGCGGCAAAAGACCGCGTCGGTGCGGGCGTCGGAGGAACGAAATGCGAAAGGCGGCACCTCGCGGCGCCGCCTTCCATCGAAAGCAAGTCTGGTTACGTGGGTTCTGATTCTGCCGGTTCCGGCTGTGCCGGTTAGGACGCCAGGACCTCGTCGAGGAACGTGGAGGCCTTCTCTTCGTCGGTCTTCTCCGCCAGGGCCAGCTCTGAAATAAGAATCTGACGGGCCTTGGCCAGCATCCGCTTCTCGCCGGCGGACAGGCCCCGGTCCTGGTCGCGGCGCCACAGGTCACGAACGACCTCCGACACCTTGATGACGTCGCCGGATGCGAGCTTTTCCAGGTTGGCCTTGTACCGGCGGGACCAGTTGGTGGGCTCTTCGGTGAAGGGAGCGCGCAGCACCTCGAACACCTTGTCGAGACCCTCTTGGCCGATCACGTCGCGAACGCCGACCAGGTCGACGTTCTCGGCGGGAACCTCAATGGTCAGGTCGCCCTGGGTGACATTCAGCTTCAGATACAGTTTCTCTTCACCCTTGACCATGCGCGTCTTCACCTCGGTGATCGTCGCAGCACCATGGTGGGGATAAACGACAGTTTCGCCAACCTCAAACAGCATATGTGTATCCCTTCAGCAACGACGAGGCTACCACAGCCGCCAGTGGTAAGGTGCGCCGCGCCCGGGCGCGCGCGGCTCAGCCCGACGGGAGCCGGTAGGCTGAAGGGGAAAGCTAAATTTGCAGCGTTTGGCCGTCAGGCGGAACGGTGATCTGTTGGAGGCGTTGTGAAAGCTCGTATCATCGTGTCCGTCGTTGTGGCGACCGGCATCCTTCTGGGGACCAGCGGCTGCAATCTCCTGGCACCGCAGTCGACGACCGCGAAATACGACGCAAGCGACGGAGTCAGCGGCAATGTCGGCGACCTCGCCATCCGCAACGCCATGCTCCTGTCGGACGACGGCAACATCGCCAACCTCGTGGTCACCGTCGTCAACTCGGGCGATTCGGCACACAGCCTGAACGTGCAGTACGACGACGGCACCGAGAAGTTCACCCAGGAGGTGAACGTGGACGCGAACTCCAGCGTCACGTTCGGCACACCAGATGCCCCGACCGTCACCGTCACGGCCGACGTCGCGCCAGGGTCGCTGTTCCCCGTCTTCTTCCAGTACGGCAACAAGACCGGCGTCGAAGTTCTCGTCCCGGTGCTCGACGGCTCACTCGAGGAGTACTCGACGCTGCTGCCGACCTCCGCCCCGTAGGGCGAGGCCGACTGGCCGCTCCGGATCGCGGCACGCATTCCCGCGCGGGCGCCCTCCGTCGCGCCCGGCCTCAGGCGTCGAAGCGGTAGCCCAGGCCGCGCACGGTGACCAGCATGGTCGGATCCGAGGGGGCGGCTTCGATCCGCGACCGGATCCGCTTGATGTGCACGTCCAGGGTCTTGGTATCCCCGAAATAGTCGCTGCCCCAGACCCGGTCGATCAGCTGACCTCGGGTGAGCACCCGGCCGGCGTTGCGGAGCAGGAACTCCAGCAGCTCGAATTCTTTCAGCGGCAGGTTCACGATCTCGCCGGACACTGTCACGGTGTGCCGCTCGGTGTCCATCCGCACTGTGCCCGCCGACAGCAGGCTCAGGTCCTCCCCGACCTCGTCGGTGCGGCGCCGGGAAACGGCACGGATGCGGGCGAGCAGTTCCCGGGTCGAATACGGCTTGGTGACGTAGTCGTCGGCGCCGAGCTCGAGCCCGACCACGATGTCCACCTCGGAGTCCTTGGCGGTCAGCATGATGATCGGCACAGACGACCGCGTGCGGATCTCCCGACACACCTCCGTGCCCGGGATGCCGGGGAGCATGAGGTCGAGCAGAATCAGGTCTGCGCCGGTGCGGTCGAACTCGCTGATGGCGCTCGGACCGTCTTCGGCGACGGTGACCTCGTACCCCTCCCGCTCGAGCAGGAAGCTCAGCGGCTCACTGAGCGCGCTCTCGTCTTCGACTAGAAGGATGTGGGTCATGGGGTGTCTCCTATCGCCGCCGAAGCGGGGTGCGGCGCCTCCGGGAGGCGGATGGTGAAGGTCGAACCGCTGCCCGGCTGCGACCAGACGCGGATGTCGCCGCCGTGGATCTGAACGATGTGCTTGACGATCGCGAGGCCGAGCCCCGTACCGCCGGTGTGCCGCGAGCGGGCCTGGTCGACCCGGAAGAAGCGTTCGAAGATCCGATCGAGATCGGCTTCCTCGATGCCCACGCCCTGGTCGGTGACGCTGATCTCGACGACTCCGGCGTTCTTGCGCACCCCGACCCCGACGCGGGAACCCTCTGCTGAGTAGTTCACGGCGTTGGCCACAAGATTGTGCACGGCCATCACGAGGAGCCGCTCGTCGCCGCTCACCTCGGCCCCCGATTTCTTGCCGAGGGCGATCGTGATCCGGTCCGCCTCCGCGGTGACCCGGCTCTGGTCCACCGCCGTGGCCACGATGACGTCGACGTTGAGGATCTCGGGCTCGGTCAGGGAATCCTGCGCCTGTAGGCGGGACAATTCGATGATCTCCTGGGTCAGGCGGCTGAGGCGACCGGACTCAGTGGTAAGGCGGTTCGCGAAGCGGCGCACCTGCACCGGCTCGTCCGCCGCCTGGGTGAGCGCCTCGGCCAGCAGCCCCACGGCGGCGATGGGCGTCTTCAACTCATGGCTGATGTTGGCGACGAAGTCCCGGCGCACCTCGTCGAGCCGGAAGGCCTCGGTGCGGTCCTCCGCCAGCACCAGAACGTACCGTGTTCCCAGCCGGGCCAACCGCACCCGCACCCGCATGCTGGCATCACCGAAGGGCCCGCGGGAGAGGACCAGGTGGTCCGAGATCGGCTCGCCGGAACGGCGCACCTGGCTGATCAGGTTCAGGAGCTCGGAGTGCACCAGCTGCCGGTTCCAGACCAGTCCCATCGACACCGCGGCCTGGGATGCCTTGATCACGTTGTTGGACGGGTCGACGACGGCACCGGCCGTCTCCAGCGCGTCGAGCACCTGGTCGATTCCGTCGGGGACGGCCGGGTTGACGACCTCGGCGGCGCGCCGACCGTGACGCTCGGCCACGTGCAGCAGCGTCATGAAACCGGCCCCGACAGTCAGGCCGAGGGCCAGCGCCAGAAGCACAAGCCCTGTCGATTCCATTCATCCAGAATACTGACGTTTATTCCGGGTGGGTGACGGGGCCGTCCCGGCGCGCAGACTACTTTAGGTAGAGTTCAAGACCACGGCACCTGCCGTTAACCTCCCTCCCCCATGATTCGGTGGGGCCAGGTGGGTCTCACGCGTCTGCGTGTTACGCGCGCCCAGGAAGGACCACACACCATGCGTGAAGTATTCCAGCAGGAACTCGCCGAAGTGCAGGATCGCCTTGTCGAGATCTCCCGACTCGTGGCGATCTCCATCGACAAGGCGACGCGCGCCTTCAACGAGTCCGACGTCGGTCTGGCGGAAGAAGCGATTTCCGAAGACGAGAAGATCGACGAGCTGACCATCGAACTCGATGAGCTGGCCATCACGATCCTGGCCCGCCAGCAGCCGGTCGCACGCGACCTGCGCATCGTCGTCAGCGCCCTGCGCATCAGCGCGTCGCTCGAACGGATGGGCGATCTGTCCACGCACATCGCCCAGCTGGCCCGTTACCGGTTCCCCGACAAGGTCGTGCCGAAAAGCCTGCGCGCCACCTTCGCCGAGATGGGCACGCTCGTCACGGCAATCGCGCACATGCTCACCGCGCTTCTGACCAATGAGGACATGAAGCTGGCCGAAACCATCCGCAACGAAGACGACAAGGTCGACGCGCTGCACCTCAGCGTGTTCGACGCCGTGCTCGGGGCGACCTGGAAGGGCCAGGCGGCCGACACGGTCGACTCCACCCTCGCCAGCCGCTACCATGAGCGCTTCGCCGACCACGCGGTCTCGATCGCGAAGAAGGTGCAGTACCTCGGCACCGGCGCCTGGCAGCAGAACACGAACGCCTAGAGTCCAGGCGTTCCGGCGTCACCAGGAACGAGAAAGCCCCGGAAGCAGTCGCTTCCGGGGCTTTCTCGTTCCTGGTGGGTTGGACGCTACTTCTTGTTTCCCTGGGCCGCGACGGCGGCGGCACCGGCGGCGGCAGCCTCGGGGTCAAGGTAACGGCCGGGGCCGAGCGGCATCATGTCCGCGCCGAGGCGGTAGACCAGCGGGATGCCGGTGGGGATGTTCAGCTCGGCGATGTCCGCGTCACTGATGCCATCGAGGTGCTTGACCAGCGCGCGCAGCGAGTTGCCATGGGCGGTGACGAGAACCGTCTTGCCCGCACGCAGGTCGGGGGTGATGTCGGATTCCCAGTAGGGCAGCATCCGGTCGACGACGTCGCTGAGGCACTCGGTGCGGGGCAGGTCGTCGCCGAGCGCCGCGTAACGCGGGTCGTGCGCCTGAGACCAGCGGGAATCGTCGGCCAGCACGGGCGGCGGAACGTCGAAGGAGCGGCGCCACAGCTGGAACTGCTCGGGCCCGAACTTGGCGAGGGTCTCCGCCTTGTCGAGACCCTGCAGGGCGCCGTAGTGGCGCTCGTTGAGCCGCCAGGAGCGCTTGACGTCGATCCACAGCCGGTCGGCTTCTTCCAGAGCGATGTTCGCGGTCTGGATGGCACGGGTAAGTAATGAGGTGTGCAGGATGTCGGGCAGCAGGCCCGACTCGGCGAGAAGCTCGCCGGCGCGCTTGGCTTCGCCCGCGCCCTGCTCGCTCAGCCTGACATCCACCCAGCCGGTGAAAAGGTTTTCCTGGTTCCATAGGCTTTGGCCGTGACGGAGAAGGATGAGATTGTATGCATCTGACATGAGTCCAACTCTACCGACGTGGCGAGCGCGCCGGGGCTGGGTCGGCGGCCCGGGTCAGTGACCGGCGTCAGTGACCGGCGTCAGTGGCCGGGCGTGCGGATGCCGAGCCGGGGCAGGCGCGGGATATCGGCCACCGAGCCCGCCGACTGAGGCACGATGACCTCCTGCGCGGCCGCGACGAGGATGTCCTGGGAGGCCACGTACAGGGTGACCGTGGCGGGAACGGTGCGCTTCACCGTGGCGAGCGCGATCGGGCCCAGCTCGTAATGGATGGCGCTGGAGGTGATCCGGCCGATACCGCGGTGCTCGGTGGTTCCATCGGCCAGCTGCTTCACGGCCTGCACTTCGTCCCCGTGCACGGGGAGCACCGCGTCGGAGCCGTCCAGGTGCAGCAGCACCAGGCGGCGGGGCGGATGCCCGAGGTTGTGTACCTTGGCCACGGTCTCCTGGCCGCGGTAGCAGCCCTTGTTCAGGTGCACGGCGCTGCGCAGCCAGTCGAGTTCGTGCGGCAGGCTCTTCTCGTCGACCTCCGTGGCCCGGCGCGGGCGCCACGCCGCGATCCGGAGGGCCTCGACGGCGAGAAGGCCGGCCGCGGCGACCCCTCCGTTCCGCACGGCGTCGCGCAGAGCCGGCAGGGACGCGCGGGGGACGAGGGTCTCGGTCCAGTGCCACGCGGCGGCCGGATGCGCCGGTCCAGGCGCGTACTGGTATCCGCCCGCGGAGACCTGGGTCCAGGGGTCGTGCCACACCAGAGGCACTCCGCTCGGCGCGGCCGGTGTGAGCGGCAACACCGAAGGGTCACCCATCGACCCGATCACGGCGTAGGCGAGAGTGTGGTCGACGACCTGCACCCGCAGTGTGAAGCGCATCGTGTCGAGCCACGCGTGCAACCCGGGCAGTTGGGCTGCCTCGACCAGCAGCCAGGTCTCCACCCCGTCGTCGATGACCGCCATGGCGTATTCGACGTGGCCGTTCGGGTCGAGCAGGAGCGTCTCGGTGGACTCCCCCGGCGCCAGGCGGCGCAGCTCCTGGCTGGAGATGGAGTTGAGCCAGGTCAACCGGTCCGGTCCGGCGACGCTCAGCACGCCGTGGTGGGACAGGTCGACGACGGCTCCGCCGGCGAGAAGCCGGCGCTGCTCCGTGAGAGGTCCGCCGTAGTGCGCGGCCACGCCGGCGTCGATGCCCTCGGCCTGCACCGCGCCGTCGAGTTCGAGCAGCGGGGATCTGAGCGGCGAGGACGGGAGAAGGGACACGGGTGCATCGGTCATGGGAGCTCTTTCCAACGGACGGTTCGGCGCCGGGGCGCCTGGATGTGAGGCGCAGGGATGCCCGGTTTATTCGACGCGCTTGAGGCGGCCGGACGCGTGGGTGCGCAGGCTCTGACCTAAGGCGGCCATGTCCCAGGCCCAGAGCAGATGGCCGTCGACCAGACCATAGAGCCTCGTCGCCGCCGAGTAGGGTTTGGCACCCTGGGTGCGCATCACGGCATCCGTCGCCAGGTCGATGCGCGGACCCTTGACCTGGCCGAGGTAGATTTCCGCGACTCCGCCGGGGTGCACGATGGTCACGTCGATATCGAAGCCGTTGTCGGCGTTGCGGAGGGTTTCGACCGCCGCAGCGGTGACGAACGGATGCTCACCCACGGCCGGCAGCAGACCCGGACCGGGATCGCCGAGCCCTTGGGCACGGCTCAGCCGCCAGTACCCGGTTTCCGTCATCAGCGGCGTCGACTCACCGCCGTCGGCGTCGGGCGTGGGCTCGAGCCAGGTGTAGGAGTTGTAATTCAGGTGCGGCAGGCCGTCGTGGCTGAAGCTCAACCGGTGACCGAACTCCCGGCTGACGGACTCTTCGCCGATCTGATAGTCGATGACTCCCGAACCTTCCCACACCCCGAGGAGCCACGACAGCGGCACCAGTTCGGAGGGAAGCTGAGGGGGCAGCTCGAACATCGAGGGCTACCGCTGCCCCCGGTACAGCTTGAACAGAACCAAGCCGGACACCCAGGCGATCGACAGGCTCGCCAGCGCGAGCAGCCCCAGGAAGAAGATTTCGATAGCGAGGATAGACATGCTCCTTACTCTAGCCCGCTCGCGCGCGATAACCCCTCGGCACGCCTCAGCAGAACCACACGAGCACGGGCTGACTCAGATCAGAGTCAGAGGAGCCCGGCGAGAGCGAAGATTCCGGTGGCGGCGGCGAGCACGGCCACGGCACCGACGAGGCTGGTCGTAACCCGGTCCACGTAGCCTTCCTTGCGTCCGGTCGCGAGCTGTACGCTCAGGGTTCCGATCGTGCAGCCGGCGAAGGAGAGGCTGATCCAGATCAGATGCTGGCCGGGCAGCGACAGCCATCCGGCCAGCACGGCGCACGCGAACGCGAACAACCACACCACGACGACGCTCTTCCACTGCCAGCTCACCCTCTCATTCTGCCCTGCCCGGGACCCTTTCCGCGGCACGCTAGGATTGGGCGCACAATCCTTGGAGGGTGAGTGTGGCCCAGTTGTTGATCCTGACCTCGGCGGTCAACAGTGACGTTCTTCCCGCCCTCGCCCTGCTGTCACACGGCACGCGCACCATCCCCGCCCAGCCGGACCAGCTCGTGACGGCGCCCGACGCCGACCTCATGCTCGTCGATGCCCGCTCCAATCTGATGGCGGCCAAGTCGCTCTGCCAGATTCTGCGCACCACGGGAAACACCGTTCCGCTGCTGCTCGTGATCACGGAGGGCGGCCTGGCCGCGGTGAGCACGGACTGGGGCGTCGACGACGTCATCCTCGAGACGGCCGGGCCGGCCGAGGTGGATGCGCGCATCCGCCTCGCCGTCGGGCGCGTGCCCCGCGTTGAGGAATCCGCCACCATCCGCGCCGCCGGGGTCATCATCGACGAGGCCAGCTATTCCGCCAAGGTGCACGGCCGGCCGCTGGACCTCACCTACAAGGAATTCGAGCTCCTGCGCTTTCTGACCGCGCATCCGTCGCGGGTCTTCACCCGGGAACAGCTACTCAGCGAGGTCTGGGGCTACGACTACTTCGGCGGCACCCGCACGGTGGACGTGCACGTGCGGCGACTGCGGGCCAAGCTCGGCGACCAGGAATCCCTGATCGGCACCGTGCGCAACGTGGGCTACCGCTTCAATGTGCAGGAACAGGACGGCACCCGTGGCATTCATCCGGTTTGCGCCTGATCTGACGGATGCCGCCTTCGCGGCCGAGTTCCACCGGGTCAGCGCCGCCGCCACCCAGGGCGACGGCTACGCGCCGTTCAACGAACAGTCCCTTTTCGACGTGGCAGCGGGGCACCGCGCCCCGTTCCTGGTCGTGGAGAAGGACGGGAACGTCGTCGTGGGTGCGGGCATCCTCGGCGCCGGCGAACTCGACCTCGTCGTCGACCCGGCCCGACGCCGGCACGGGTACGGCGCGGCCGCCCTGGCCGAAATCCTGGCGGACGCGCCCGGGGAGCTGACGATCTGGTCGCACGGCGACCACCCCGCTGCCCGGGCGCTCGCCGATCGGTTCGCTTTCACGGCCGAGCGCACTCTGCTGCAGCTGCGGCTGGACCTGTCGAAGGAGACAGGCGGCAGCGCGCCGGCCGAGCCCGGAGCCCCTGCCCGCACCGGCATCCGTGCCGCCATCCAGATCGACGCGTTCCGCCCCGGGACGGACGACGCGGAGTGGGTGGCGCTGAACGCGCTGGTGTTCGCCGCGCACCCGGAGCAGGGGGCTCTGACCGCGAGCGATCTGGCCGCCCGCTGTGCCGAACCGTGGTTCTCGGCCGGTGATTTCCTGGTGGCCCGCGACGCCGGCACTGGCACCGGTCGGATGGTCGGCTACAACTGGTTGAAGATCGAGTCGGGCTCCCCGGTGGGCGAGATCTACGTCGTCGGCGTGCACCCGGATGCCGCCGGTCGCGGCGTCGGCCGCCGCCTCATGCTGGCCGGGCTCGACCGCCTCCGCGAACGCGGGTGCCGAACCGCGGACCTGTATGTGGAGGCCGACAGCGCCGCCGCGGTGGCCCTGTATCGTTCGCTCGGGTTCACCGAGCGAACGATCGATGTGCAGTACCGCCGGAGCCCGCGTTGACCAGTGTTCATCCAAGATCGTCGCATTCGCGCGGTCCGCAGTGTCAAGATGGTTGAATGGACGGCGATAACATTCAGACCGACTCGGGCCTGGGCAGCGACTTTGACGATGATTTCGATCCCCTGATCGGCGTGAACGATCCGGCGCTCCTTACCGAGCGCTACCTCGACCGGGAACTGAGCTGGCTGGCCTTCAACCAGCGGGTGCTCGAGCTCGCGGAGGACCCCGATCTCCCGGCTCTGGAACGGGCGAACTTCCTGGCCATCTTCGCCAGCAACCTCGACGAATTCTTCATGGTGCGGGTCGCCGGCCTGAAGCGCCGCATCCTCACCGGGCTGGCCGTGCCGACCAACATCGGGCGCGCCCCGCAGGACGCCCTCTCCGACATCTCCACCACGGCCCACGTTCTGCAGGCCCGGCACGCCCACGCCTTCCAGGACCTCGTCAGCCCGGCCCTCTCCGAAGCCGGGATCGACATCGTCAACTGGGACACCCTGGACGACGCCGACCGCCGTTCCCTGCGCGACTACTTCTCGAACCAGATCTTCCCGGTGCTGATGCCCCTCGCGGTCGACCCGGTGCATCCATTCCCCTACATCTCCGGGCTCTCGCTGAACCTCGCGGTCCGGGTGCGCAACTCCAAAACCGGCAAGCAGGAGTTCGCCCGGCTCAAGGTGCCCACCATGCTCCCCCGCTTCGTGCGCGTGGACCGCCGCGAGAAGGCAGACAGCGTACGCTTCATCACGCTCGAGGACCTGATCGCGAACCATCTCGGAGACCTGTTCCCGGGCATGGACATCCTCGAGCACCACGTCTTCCGGGTCACCCGCAACGAAGACGTCGAGATTGAAGAGGACGAGACCGAGAATCTGATCAAGGCCCTCGAGAAGGAGCTGCTGCGCCGCCGGTTCGGCCCGCCCATCCGTCTCGAGATCACCGAAGACATGGACGAGGTCACCCTCGGCCTGCTCGTGCGCGAGCTGGACGTCACCGATCAGGAAGTGTACCGCCTGCCGGCCCCGCTCGACCTGGGCGGCCTCTTCGACCTGCGGATCGACCGCCCGGACCTGCGCTACGTGAAGCACGTGCCGACGACGGCCGTTCAGCTGCTCGCCCCGGAACCGAACGCGGAACCGGACATCTTCAGCGCCATCTCGCGCCGGGACATCCTGCTGCACCACCCGTACGAGTCGTTCGCGACCAGCGTGCAAGCGTTCCTCGAGCAGGCCGCGGCCGACCCGGACGTGCTCGCCATCAAGCAGACCCTGTACCGTACCTCGGGCGACAGCCCCATCGTCGAGGCGCTGATCGCAGCCGCCGAGTCGGGCAAGCAGGTGCTCGCCCTGGTGGAGATCAAGGCCCGCTTCGACGAACAGGCCAACATCACCTGGGCCCGCAAGCTCGAGAAGGCCGGCGTGCACGTGGTCTACGGCCTCGTGGGCCTGAAGACGCACTGCAAACTCGCGCTCGTGGTGCGGAACGAAGACGGCGTTTTGCGCCACTACAGCCACATCGGCACCGGCAACTACAACCCCAAGACCAGCCGCCTCTACGAAGACCTCGGGCTCCTGACCGCGGACCCGCAGGTGGGCAAGGACCTCACCCGTCTGTTCAACGAACTCTCCGGCTACGCGATCGAGAAGAAATTCAAGCGCCTGCTGGTGGCGCCGCTGCACCTGCGCCGCGCCCTGCTCAAGAGCATCGCGACGGAAACCGCGGCCGCCCAGGCCGGCAAGCCGTCGGGCATCCGGATCAAGGTGAACTCCATGGTCGACGAGGCCATCATCGACGCACTGTATCGGGCCAGCCAGGCGCGCGTGCCGATCGAGATCTGGGTGCGCGGCATCTGCAGCCTGAAGCCCGGGGTCCCCGGGATGAGCGAGACCATCAAGGTGCGCTCGATTCTCGGGCGATACCTGGAGCACTCCCGGATCTTCTCGTTCCACACCAACGGTGACCCGCAGGTCTACATCGGCAGCGCCGACATGATGCACCGCAACCTCGACCGCCGGGTCGAGGCGCTGGTGCGCCTCGTCGACCCTGACCACCTGACCGAAATCGACGCCCTCTTCACCCGGGCCATGGACGACCGCACCTCATCCTGGTGGCTGGACAGCTCGGGCGAATGGACGCGCCACCACCTGGACGGCTCCGGCCATCCGCTCGACGACATGCAGAACAGGCTCATGCAACAAATCTCCCTCCGCAAGCGCCCGGCGGGGCGCCGATGAGCGACCCTGCCATCTACGCTGCGGGCGCCGTCTGCTGGCGCCTGATCGACGGCAAGATCCACGTTCTCCTGATCCATCGCACCGTGTACGGCGACGTGACCATTCCCAAAGGGAAGGTCGACCCAGGCGAGACCCTGCCGCAGACGGCCGTGCGCGAGATCGGGGAGGAGACCGGCCTGGCCGTGGCCCTCGGCGTGCCACTGGGCATCTCCGCCTACTCGCTGCTCAACGGCCGCGAGAAGATCGTTCACTACTGGGCCGCAGAGATCACGCCCGAGGCCATCCAGCACTCGACCTTCGTGCCCAACGGCGAGGTCGCGGCGATCGAGTGGGTCACCATCAAGAAGGCCCGCACCTACCTCAGTTACACGCCCGACGTGGAGATCATCGACGCGTTCGCCAAGCTCGTCGACACCGGTGTCACCCGCACCTTCGCCCTGATCGCGCTCCGCCACGGCAAGGCCGTGCAGCCCGGCAACTGGGACGGCCCCGACTGCAGCCGGCCGCTGACTGAGCGCGGCGTCAAGCAGGCCGCCGCCATCGTGCCCACGATCACCGCCTGGCAGCCCCTGCGGATCGTGTCGAGCACGGCGACCCGCTGCGTGACCACCGTGGCCCCGCTCGCGGCGGCCACCGGCATCCAGATCAAGCGCACCGAACGCTACAGCCAGGACGCGTTCGAGCAGGGCCTGGCGGATGTCCGTTCCGGCATCGGCAAGCGGGTGCGGTCGCGAAAGACTGCTGTGATCTGTAGCCACGGGCCGGTTCTCCCCGAGATCCTGCACGAGATCGCCCTGGCCACCGGCACCACCCACGGTGCGTACATCTCCGACGCGGCGGCCCTCGAAACCGGGTCGTTCTCGGTGGTGCACCTCTCCGCCGACAATCCGAGCGCGGGAATCGTCGCGATCGAAACACACTCGCCTGCCCTCTGACCACGGTATTCAGTGAATACCCCGCTGCTTCTTTCGGCCTGCCCCGCCGCGTTCACTTTCCGTTAACCTTTTCGCAGGGGTGTCGTTAACCAGGCGGAATATGGTCACGGTGAGGCCAGCACCGGTCTCGAACCTGCAGTCACTTGTTATGAAGTCAACCCTCGAAAGGGATATCTGTGAATTTCATGCGTTTTGGCCGACCCGCGGTCATCGCCGTCGTCGCCGCACTGGCACTGTCTTCCTGCGCCGCGAACGAAGGCGCCGCTCCGGAGTCCGACTCCGCCAGCGCCCTCACCGGCACGATCAACGCCGGTGGCGCGTCCTCCCAGGGCTCAGCCCAGGAAGCCTGGATCTCAGCGTTCCAGACCGCGAACCCGGACGTCACCATCAACTACGACCCGTCCGGTTCCGGCGCAGGTCGGGAGGCGTTCATCGCCGGTGGCTCCGACTTCGCAGGCTCCGACTCCTACCTGAGCGACGACGAGCTCGCCGGCACCTTCGGTTCTTGCGCAGCGGACACCACCGCGGTCGACCTGCCCGTCTACATCTCCCCCATCGCTGTGATCTTCAACGTCGATGGGGTCGACGACCTCAACGTCGACGCCGACACGCTGGCCAAGATCTTCTCCGGCGCCATCACCACCTGGAACGACCCGGCCCTGGTCGCACTGAACGAGGGCGTCTCGCTCCCGTCGACCGCGATCACCGCCGTGCACCGCTCGGATGACTCGGGCACCACGAAGAACTTTGCGGACTACCTCGGCCAGAACGCCCCGGACGTGTGGACCGAGAAGGCTTCCGACGCCTTCCCGTTCCAGACCGGTGAGGGTGCGCAGGGCACCTCGGGCGTCGTCGACGCCGTCACCAACGGCGTGGGCACGATCGGCTACGCCGACGCGTCGCGCGCCGGAGACCTCGGGGTCGCCAAGCTCAAGGTCGGCGACGAGTTCGTCGCGTACAGCGCCGAAGCCGCCGCCGCCGTCGTCGACGGTTCTCCTCTCGTCGAGGGCCGCGAAGCCAACGACCTCGCGTTCGACCTCAACCGCATGACCGACAACCCGGCCGAGTACCCGCTGGTCCTGGTCAGCTACGCGATCGTTTGCACCGAGTACGCCGACCCCGCCCAGGCTGAGCTCGTCAAGGCCTACGTCGGCTACATGGCCAGCGCCGAGGGCCAGGCCGAAGCGGTAGCATCCGCCGGCGCGGCATCGATGACGACCGAACTTCAGGACAAGGTCGCAGCGGTTCTCGATACCATCAAGTAGCTCCTGTTTCGCCGTTCCTCAGCTGCCCGATCCGGGACTCGCATGGCTTGCGGGCACCGGGTCGGGCAGACTGGGGTTCGTGGCCTGTGACCTGAACCTCTCTTTCTTAGCTTTTGCCCCAACCCTCCCAGGGAGATACCCGGCATGACGACCGCAGTAGAGCGACCCTCGCTCAAGGCCAAGGAACGCCCCGGCGACCGCATCTTCGCCACGAGCACGATTGTGGCCGGCAGCCTCATCCTGGCAATTCTCGCCGCCGTCGCGGCCTTTCTGCTCGTGCAGAGCCTGCCGGCCTTTCTCGCCGACCCGGAGGAGTTCAAGGGCGACACCACCAACTTCTGGTCGTATGTCTGGCCGCTCGCGTTCGGCACACTCTGGGCGGCGTTCCTCGCGCTGATCATGGCCGTGCCCGTCGCCATCGGCATCGCGCTCTTCATCTCGCACTATGCCCCCCGCAAGCTCGCGCAGGGCCTGGGCTACCTGATCGACCTTCTCGCCGCCGTGCCCTCCGTCGTCTTCGGGCTGTGGGGCATCGGCGTGCTCGCGCCGCTCGTGCAGCCGTTCTACACGAACCTGGTCGAGTGGTTCGGCTGGATCCCCCTCTTTGCCGGCCCGGTTTCCGGCACCGGGCGCACGACGCTCACGGTCGCCATCGTGCTGGCTGTCATGGTCTTGCCGATCATCACGGCGCTGTCCCGGGAGATCTTCCTGCAGACCCCCGTGCTATACGAGGAGGCCTCACTGGCCCTCGGCGCAACCCGCTGGGAAATGATCGCCATGGCCGTGCTGCCCTTCGGCCGTGCCGGGATCATCTCCGCCTCGATGCTCGGCCTCGGCCGGGCCCTGGGTGAAACCATGGCCGTCGCCATGGTGCTCTCACCGAGCCGGGACGTCATCTTCCAGCTCCTGACCTCGCAGAACCCCACCACAATCGCCGCGAACATCGCCCTCAACTTTCCGGAGGCGCACGGCGTCGGCGTCAATATTCTGCTCGCGACGGGCCTCATTCTCTTCGTCATCACGCTCGTGGTGAACATGATCGCCCGCGTCATCATCAACCGCCGCAAGGCATTCTCCGGAGCGAACTGATGAGCCTGACGACCACGGCCACGAACACGGCCGCGCCCCTGACGAACTCCCTCACCGCGGGCAAGCTTCCTCGGCACACCTCTCTGGCCGTGCTCCTGGCCAGCTGGCTGGTCACAGGCGCGTTCTTCTTCGTGGTGATGCTCTCCGGCGCCGCCGAGGGATTCAACGTCGTCGGAACGCTCTTCTTCGGCACCGTCGTCTACTGCGTCGCCATCTACCTGCTCTCGTACTTCGTCGAGGGCGTGCGCAAGGCCAAGGACCGCCTGGTCACCGCCCTCGTGACCGTGGCCTTCGCGGTCGCCCTGCTGCCGCTCTTCTCGCTCGTCATAACCACCCTGGTCAACGGACTGCCGGCGTTCCTCACCCCGAGCTTTTTCACCCAATCCCAGCGCAACGTCGTGGGCGAGGGCGGCGGCGCCTTGCACGCCGTCATCGGCACGCTGCTGATCACCGGTGTGGCCACGCTCATTTCGGTGCCGATCGGCCTCCTGGCAGCGATCTACCTCACCGAGTACGGCCGAGGCCGGCTGGCTCGGGCGATCACGTTCTTCGTCGACGTTATGACCGGCATCCCGTCGATCGTCGCGGGACTCTTCGCGTTCGCCCTGTTCTCTCTCCTGTTCAACGACCCCGGCATCCGCTTCGGATTCGGCGGCGCCATCGCCCTCACAGTGTTGATGATCCCCGTCGTCGTTCGTTCGAGCGAGGAAATGCTCAAGCTTGTTCCCAACGAGCTTCGCGAGGCGGCGTACGCGCTCGGTGTGCCGAAATGGCTGACCATCGTCAAGGTCGTGCTGCCGACATCCCTCGCCGGGATCGTGACCGGGATCATGATCTCGATCTCCCGCGTGATCGGTGAGACGGCGCCGCTGCTGATCATCTCCGGGTTCACGGCCAGCATGAACTACGACCTGTTCAACGAGCGCATGATGACCCTGCCCGTGTTCGTCTACACCCAGTACGCTAACCAGGGCGCAGACACCCAGTCCTACCTCGACCGTGCCTGGGCCGGCGCCCTGACGCTTATCTTGATCGTGATGCTATTGAACCTGGGCGCGCGCGTCATCGCCAAAATCTTCTCCCCCAAGCTCGGCCGCTAGGCTCCACCTCCCGGCCTCGGCCGTCTGATCCAAAGGAATGCATGTCCAAGCGCATTGAAGTCAACGACCTCAACGTCTACTACAGCAAGTTTCTGGCTGTCGAAGACGTGTCGTTGGTGATCGAGCCGCGAACCGTGACGGCCCTGATCGGGCCCAGCGGATGCGGCAAGTCCACGTTCCTGCGCACGCTGAACCGCATGCACGAGGTCATCCCCGGGGCGTACGTCACGGGCGATGTACTCATCGACGGCAACAACCTCTATGGCCAGGGCGTCGACCCGGTGCTCGTGCGCCGCCAGGTGGGCATGGTGTTCCAGCGCCCGAACCCGTTCCCGACCATGTCGATCGGCGACAACGTGCTGGCCGGCGTGAAGCTCAACAACCGCCGGATGGCCAAGTCCGACGCCGACGACCTGATCGAGAAGTCGCTGCAGGGCGCGAACCTCTGGAAAGAGGTCAAGGACCGCCTCGACAAGCCCGGCTCGAGCCTCTCCGGAGGGCAGCAACAGCGCCTCTGCATCGCACGCGCGGTCGCGGTGCAGCCCGACGTCATCCTGATGGACGAGCCGTGCTCGGCCCTCGACCCGATCTCGACGCTGGCGATCGAGGACCTGATCGAAGAGATGAAGGCCGACTTCACGATTGTGATCGTCACTCACAACATGCAGCAGGCATCCCGGGTCTCCGACCGCACCGGATTCTTCAACATCGCCGGCACCGGCAAGCCCGGCAAGCTGATCGAGTACGACGACACGACCACGATCTTCTCCAACCCGAGCGAGCAGGCCACCGAGGACTACGTCTCCGGCCGCTTCGGCTAAGCCCGGTTCCGTGCCTGGCGCGCGGACAGCACTGCGCCCTGGCTCCGTGCCCCGAACGAATTCGACGGAGATAGGGCCCTGAACGCGCCGATTACGCGTGAAACGGCACGATTGGAGCAGAATCTCCGTCGAATTGGTTAGCAAGCGGGCTGCGGGGCGACGGGCTGCGGGTGGGGCGTCAGACGGTGCGGGCGAGCAGGGCGGCGTTGAGGGTGCGGGTGCGCTCGGAGTCGACGGGCATTGGTCTGCCATCGAGTTCGGTCACGTGCACGGCCAGGCGCAGGCTGGAGAGCAGCCACACGGCATCCGCCGACCGTAGCTCGTCGACGCTCATGTCGCGGTATTCCGTGCGCTCCCCTGCCGCCCGAAGGTGCTCGAACGCGCTCTGTTGGGTGGTGCCGTGCAGGATTGCTCCGCTCGGCAGGGGAGAGACGTAGACGTCGCCCCTACAGAGCATCACGGTCGAGGTGGGCCCCTCGAGCACGAAGCCGTCGTGGGTGAGGAAGATCGCGTCGTCGGCGCCGCGGCGGCGGGCCTCCCTGAGGGCGGCCATGTTGACCGCATAGCTGAGCGTCTTCGCGCCCATCAGGAGCCAGGGCGCCTGCTCTGCGACGCCGTGCGGGTAGCCGCGGTCCAGGGTGACCGCCCGGATGCCGTCCTCGCGGACGACGGCGAAGTCGGGCGCGGGGGTCGCGTGAAGCCAGGCCGTGGGTGCCGGGCCGGAGTCGACGCCGCGGCTGTAGACGAGTTTGAGCACAACTTCGCCCTCGTGCGGGACGCGGTCGACCACGTGCGCGATCGCGGCCAGCCACTGAGCCGTGTTCGGCTCGGGCAGCTCACAGGTCGCGGCCGAGGTGCCCAACCGGGCAAGGTGAGGGCCGACCGCCTGAGGGTGGCCGCCGACCACGCCAAGTGTCTCGAAGACGCCGTCGCCCCGCTGGGCGCTCAACTCCCCCACCCGCAACGCCGGGGCATCCGAGTCCACCTCGTGGAACGTATCGTCGAATTCCGTCTGCGGCGCGTCGGCGGGAACCGGGTCGAGGAGCAAGGTGAAGGGCAGCGTCATTCGCCGAACAGTCATTTGACGAGCATAGAGTATCGGGTCAGGAGCAGGTCAGGATCAGGTCGGGATCGACTCAGATCAAGCAGCTCAGGAGCTCTGGATGGCGAGGATCGGGTCGCTGGTGGGCTGCTCCGAGCCGCCCTTCGGCTCGACCGTGACGCCGATCGTGTCGCCGGCGGTGAGGCTGCCGTCGAGCACGCGCCAGACGGTGCCGGTGCCGGTGCCGGTGCCGGACGAGTCGAAGATTCCGGCGGGAACCGGGCCGGAGCCGCCGATGTACCAGAGCTGGTAGTCCCGGTCGGACGGCAAGTCCGGCAGGTCGTCGACCAGGAGCGCTGAGAGTCCGCTCTCTTCGGACCAGACCAGGGTTGCTTCCTGACCGTCGGCGGTGGTCGCCGACGCGCGCTGGATGTCAGCGGCCGCCGTGATTTGCACGAGACCGGCCGCCTGGTCCTGTTCGAATTGGTCGGACTCCAGGGACTGGCCGACGAAGGTGCCGCCCGCGAAGAGGGCGACGGCCGCGGCGGCCGCCGCGAGAACGCCGACGGGCCGCTGGAACCAGCGCAGGCGGGCGCGCTCGGAGGCGCTGCCCGCTGCAGTGGCGCCTTGGATCGGAGCGGGATCGACGCGCGGCGCGGGGGTGGCCGGTGCCGTCTGATCGGCCGGCAGGGGCGCGAGCTGCGGCGTGGCGGCAAGTTTGGCCATCAGGGAGGCCCTGAGTCCGGCCGAGGGTTGAACGGGGGTGGCGGCAAGGCCCAGCGCCACCGCGGTGTCACTCAGCTCGGCCGCCTCGATGCGGGCCGGCTCGGACGCCTTGAGGTGCTCCTCATAGACGGCGGCCTCTTCCGCGCCCAGGGCGTGGAGGGCGTAGGCGCCGGCGAGCTCGCCCGGGTTCTGCCCGGCGGCGTTGCGGGGGTCGTCATTCCGGGTGTTGTCGCTCATGACGCCACTCCCAACTCGTCGCGCAGGCGGATCATGCCGTCGCGCAGCCTCGTTTTCACAGTTCCGAG
This sequence comes from Cryobacterium sp. TMT1-19, assembly GCF_004403055.1. Lineage (NCBI taxonomy): Bacteria > Bacillati > Actinomycetota > Actinomycetes > Micrococcales > Microbacteriaceae > Cryobacterium > Cryobacterium sp. TMT1-19. The sequence goes on along the minus strand of NZ_SOHB01000021.1, from coordinate 123,087 downwards.
AGGGATCTGCAACCGCTCGGCGACTTCACTCTGGCTGAGGCCGCCGTAGTAGGCGAGGCTGATCGCCTGGCGTTGCAGTTCCGTCAATCTGGACATCGCCTTTTCCACTCTTTCGTGCTCGATTCGTACTCCGACCGTTTCGGACACCTCGTCGTAGGCAACCGCAAGATCACGGATGCCAATTTTGATATCCCGGTCGCGGCTGGCCTGCGACGACCGAATCCGGTCGATCGCCCGGCGGTGCGCCATGGTCAGGATCCAGGTCGACGCCCCGCCGCGCTGGGCCTCGTACCTCGTCGCCGTCTGCCAGATCTCCAGGAAGATCTCCTGCGTCACTTCCTCCGACTGCGAAGGGTCAACCAGAAGACGTCGAACGAGACCGAGAACACGCGAGGCCATCCGGTCATACAGCTCTCCAAATGCTCCTTCGTCTCCCTGCGCCACCCGGCCCAGCAATTCCTCATGGGAGACAGGAACAGTCCCCTCCCGGTTGACGTTGAATTCAGCACTCATGAGAACAAGCATCTCAGGTCTTGTCCACGTCCATGGTTCGGCGCGGAGACCGAATCGGATTGGTGTGTCACGACAGGCGGAGGAAGAGTGAAGGCCGGACCGCAGAACGCCTCTCGGCGCGAGGCCGCTCACAGCGGCGAATATTGGAGCCCGGGGTTACTGCGGCCCGACCAGAGTCCAGTGTAAACGACCCGGATGCGGATCGCGCACCCGGCGGGACGGCTCGCGGCCGATCAGTTAGACAGGTCAGTCCAGCGAGTCACTGCGCCAGAGCCGGGCGCACGAGCCGAACTCCTGGGCGGTGGTGGAGAACCGGAGGGCGCGGGTGGTCAGTTCGGTGGACCGGAGCGGTTCGGTCGTCTCCAGGTCGTCCGCGACGCTGGTGCAGCCAACGGAGATGACGCGGCAGAACGCCGCCGCGCGGTCGAGTGCCACGGCGAAATCCCCGGTGAAGATCCCCCGCAGGATCTGGTCGGCCAGGACGATAATCTCCGCCGTGCCCGTGGGCACTGCGGCCCCGGCGATGACCGGGTCGATCGCAACCGTGACTTCGGTTCCGCGCTGGTAGAGGAACGCCGTGCCCTCGGGATCCTGGCGGATGAGCAACCGCACCAGGTAGATCCGCCAGAGCGCCCCGGGCAGGCTGCGCGGCGTTGCACGCGACCAGAGTTCGGCCACCGCGTCGACGCCGTTCTCGTCGGTGTAGGTCACGAGCCGCTCGACGATGTCGGGGTCAGGGTCGCTGCGCACGCGGGCCAGAAGCGCGTGCGCGGTTTCATGCGCCACCCGGCTGATCAGTGCCGGGTCTTCGCCCCCCTGGAAGGACTCGAATTTGCTGCCGGAGAACTGGGTCGGCTTGTGAAAATTCTCGGCCATGGCATCCTCCTGGGCTCGGTTTCGTGTTCGCTGTGGGCACATCCGTCTCGTCTGCAGAAAACCCTCTCCCACGGTACCTAGAAAAACGGATCCAAAATCCCCTGTACATTATTAACCGCGGGCCTCTAGCTCAGTTGGTAGAGCAAAGGACTTTTAATCCTTGGGTCGTCGGTTCGAGCCCGACGGGGCCCACTCACAGGATCAGCGTCGGTGCAGACCCGGGTCTCGCCCGGGCCCAGCATCGACTCCGGACTCCCGGCGAGCACCCAGCGATGATTCGGGCGGCGTTCGGGTAGCTGCTCCATACTTCTCTGACATGGTGCCGGCATGCCCGATGCCGGCGACCTGAGAAGGAGGCCCCGTGGGCAGAGTGAATGAAGAAGTTGAAATCGAGACCGGGATCATCACCCGGTACCGGCGTCACCCCAACGGACGCGGACTGGTGTCCCCCAGCGCACGCGTGCACCCCGAGGCGTTCGTATCCCGAACCGCCTACGTGGAGAGCGGCGCGCGGGTCGGGGCGGAGGCGTGGATCGGCCCCGGCAGTTGGATCGACCAGGACGCGGTCATCGGTTCTCACGTGTTCATCGGCCAGAACGTGCACGTCGGCGCGGACGCTGTCGTCGGCAGCGCCACGCGGCTGGGCAGCTATGTGCGGATCGGTCGCGGGGCACGGCTCAGCCCCGGAGCGGTCGTCGAACGCGATCTGCGGGTTCCGGACAACGCCGTGATCGGCGCGGCCCCGCGCACGCGCCTGTCGCCCGGATCGGCACCCGCCGGTGTCGCCCACGCCGCCTAGGGGTGCGTCTACGGGTGCGTCCGCTACTCGGCGGTGAACGGGCTTGCGAGTTCTCGCTGCACCATCAGCGCCAACTCGCGCAACAGCACGAGGTCGACGGTTCCTGCCGCCCTCGGCTCCGAGTCGAACACGCAGAGGGCCCCGATGAGGTCCCCCGACGGCGACTCGATCCGGAATCCGGCGTAGAACCTGAACTTTGGCTCGCCCACCACGAGTGGATTGTCTCGGAAGCGGTCGTCGAGGAGGGCATCCGGTATCACCATAGCCGCGGTGCCCGTGATGGTGACCGCGCAGAACGAATTGGACCGCGGCGACTCGGCATCGGCCACTCAGATGCGGGCCTTATGCCACTGGCGATCGCCATCGATCACCGTGAGCGCCGCGGACTGGGTGCCGAACAGGATGCGCGCCAGTGCCGCGATGCGGTCGAAGCGCTCCTCGGGCGGGGTGTCGACGATCCCGAGCTGGTCGACCGCGAGCTGGCGCCGCGCCTCCTTCGCCCTCGCCTGGTCGTCGGAGGGCACCGGTTCGGCGTCAGGGGTCGCGACCCGGTCGGCGCCGAGGAGCGGCGCCATCCGGGAGGCGAGAACGTCGGCCCAGTGCGCATACGTATCCGTGGACCGGTATCGGCCCGGCGGCGGCGTCGGCGCCGCACTGGACGGTACGAACGCGACCCCGTCGCTGCTGTCGGCGACGAGCCGTACCGTCACCCGGTTCAGGAGCCGGCCGTGGTGGTCCGCCAGATTTCCGAGCCTGGAATCGTACACCGGGATCGACCGGATGGGCTGGATTCCAAGTATTCCCCATTCGGGGCGGGAGTCCAGGGCCGCGTTACACCAGTGCCACAACGGCCTGGGCGAGCGCGAAAATGACCAGGCCGGCGAGCGCGCCCACCACGGTGCCGTTGATGCGGATGAACTGGAGGTCCTTTCCGATCTGCAGTTCGATCTTCTCGGCCGTCTCGGCCGCGTCCCACCGCGCGACGGTTTCGGTGATCACCTCGGCGATCTCGTGCCGGTACCGGCGCACGATGTAGCTTGCACTGTCGGCCAGCCACCGGTCGACGCGGGTGCCGAGGGCCGGGTCGGTGGACAGTCTCCCGCCGACCTCCATGACGGTCGAGCGGATGCCCGTGCGCAACCCGCTCGAGGGGTCGTTCAGCGCCGCCGTCAGGGAGACCTTCACGGCCTCCCAGGTTTTGCTCGCGAAATCGCGCAGCCGGGCGCTGTCGAGCAGTTCGAGCTTGAGCGCCTCCACCCGTTCGATCATCGCCGGCTCGTGCTGCAGGTCGTCGGTCACCTCGACGAGGTAACGATCGATGGCCTGGCGGAGCGGATGCGCGGCATCCGCACGCACGGTGGCCACGAAGGCGAGCACCTCCCGGTGCGCCTTGTCGTCGACCAGCTTGTCGACGAAACCGGGGAGCCAGGTCGGCAGGCGCTGGGACACGGCCCGCCCGAAGGCCTCCGGATGCTCCAACAGCCAGCCCTCGGCCCGTTCCAGCAGCAGGTCGACGGCGGCGTGCTGCTGCCCCGACTCGACCAGCCGCGCCCCCACGTGCCCGATTGTCGGACCCCACTCCGGCTTCAGCAGGTTCTCGCGGGCCACGGTTTCGATCAGCTCCTGGATCGCGTCGTCGCTGAGCAGGTTGAGCAGACCGGCGCCCGCCACCGCGACCTCGTCGGTGAGCCGGCGCGCGTTCTCCTCCTGGGAGAGCCACGCGCCGAGCCGACGGGACGCACCCAGCGATTCGAGCTTGCCACGGATGACCGCCTCGGAGAGGAAATTCGTCTCGACGAATTCACCCAGGCTGGCCCCGATCTCGTCCTTGCGGCTGGCGATGATGTTCGTATGCGGAATGCGCAGGCCCAGCGGGTACCGGAACAGGGCCGTCACGGCGAACCAGTCCGCTAGGGCGCCGACCATGCCGCCCTCAGCCGCGGCGCGCACGTACTGCAGCCACGGGTAGCTCTCCTGCAGCGCGAACGAGGTGGCGAACACCACCGCCATCAGGAGGAGCAGTCCGATGGCGAGCCGCTTCATGCGGATCAGGGCCGTCAGGCGCACGGCGTCCGGCAGGCTCAGCGGCGGCCGGGCGGCGGCTGCCGCCCGTGCTGCACTTGGACCGGTCTCGGTCTGGTTGCTCTGCCTCATCTTCTCGGCCATCCTCCCAGACTGCCGGATCGGGGCCGGGGAGGGAAACCCGTCTTCCCTCGACCCCGGCGCGCTGCACACTCAGCAATGGCAGTGTCCCTCTTCGACGGGCGTCGACGGCGGCACATCGAGCACCGGGCTGCGGTCGAAGAAGCCATCGGGCTTCAGCTTGAAACCAGCGGTGTCCACGGGCATGATCGGCCAGTCCTCGATGCGCGGATAGTGGGTGAGGCCGAACGTGTGCCAGAGCACGATGTCCTGGCCGTCGATGTCGCGGTCGGCTTCGATGTAGGCAGGCCGGCGCCGCCCGCGTGCTGATTGACGAAGTCGCCGGTCGGGTAGCGCTCGTCCTCGGCGTACCGGGTCACCCACAGGTCCTTAGTCGCGAAGGCCGCCCTTCGTGCCGGTTCCACCGCCGTCGGCCGCTCCATCGTGGCCGGCTCCGCCGCCTCGAACCTCAAGAAGATCACCCTCGAACTCGGGGGCAAGGCCCCCTCCATCATCACTGCGGACGCCGACATCGACGCGGCCGTCGGCGGCAACCTGGCGGGCGGCATGCTCAATTCCGGGCAGGTCTGCGCGGCCTACACGCGGTTCTATGTCAACAAGAAGCGCGAGACCGAATTCGTCGAGAAAATGGCGGCCGGGGTCTCCGGCATGAAGCTTGGCGCCGGGATGGACCCCAGCACCCAGCTGGGTCCTCTGGTCTCTCAAAAACACCTCGACCACGTCGAACGGATGGTCACGGTCGGCCGTGCCGAGGGCACGGCCGACCGTGACCGGTGGCGCCCGGGCCGGCGAGGTCGGCTTCTTCTTCCAGCCGACGGTGTTCGCCGGTGTGCGCGACGACATGGCCATCGCGACCGACGAGGTCTTCGGGCCGGTGCTCTCGATCATGTCCTACGACGATGACGACGACCTGCAGGAGCTCATCAACCGGGCCAACGACACCGACTATGGGCTCGCCGCCACGGTCTGGACGAAGGACCTCGAGAAGGCACACCGCCTGGCCAACGGCATCCGTGCCGGTGCGATCTTCGTGAACATGCCACCGGTGCCGGATATGGCCGCGCCGTGGGGCGGGTTCAAGACCAGCGGCTGGGGCAACGAGATGGGTCCGTATTCGATCGACGCGTACACGCAGGTCAAGGGCGTCTGGATGCACTACGGCAGCTAGCCGCACGGGTTTATCGCGGCATCCGTTCGTTTTCGCGCACTCGTCGACTCACGCACTCGTCAACTCACGCAATCGTCAACTCACGCAATCGTCAACTCAATGAGGAGTAAACCCATGACGACCACTCGCAGTACCCCTCCGTCCGACTCCCAGACCACCCTACGCACGGGACGCCTCGGTGTGATCGGCATCGTCTTCTTCGTGGTCGCGGCGGCCGCACCGCTCGTGGGCATGACCGGCGCGGTCCCGGTCGCGATCGTTCTCGGTAACGGCGCGGCCGCCCCGGGCGCCTACCTCGCCATCCAGCTGGCGATCTACGGGTTCTTCGGCGGACTGCTCGGCGCCCAGGTCGGCCTGCTCCCCTGGTGGGCGTGGGCGCTGCTGGCCTGGGCGACCGTCACGCTGCTCTCGCTGCTGAGCGTGGATGTCGGCGCCAAGGTGCTCGGCGTGCTGATGCTGCTCGAACTCCTGGCACTGGTCGTCACCTCGGTCGCCATCCTGGCCGACGGCGGGCCGGAGGGCCTGAACTTCTGGGCCTCGTTCAACCCGGCCGCGATCCTCGCCGGCGGGCTGGCCGGCTCGGCGGGCATCGCGTTCGCCTTCGCGTTCGCGTCTTTCATCGGCTTCGAGGCCACCGCGATCTACGGCGAGGAATCCAAGGACCCGAAGACGGTGGTCCCCCGCGCCACCTACCTGGCGGTCGGAGTGATCACGGCGCTGTTCGCCCTGACGGCGTTCGCCATGGTCACGGGAATGGGTGCATCCTCGGTCGTCGAGAAGACCGTGGAGCTGTCGAGTCTCGACGGGGTTCCCCTGGCCGAACCGGCCGCGGTGCTCTTCTCCCTCGCGACCCAGTACGTGGCACCGTGGATGGCCACCGTGATGGGCGTCCTGGTGATCTCGAGCCTGTTCGCCGGACTGCTGGCCTTTCAGAACGCGGCCAGCCGTTACCTCTTCGCCCTCGGCCGCGGCGGCGCGCTGCCCGCGCCGCTCAGCCACGTCAACGGTCGCGGCGCACCGAGCACCGCCTCCCTCGCCACGTCGGTCCTCACGGGTTTCGTCATCGTGACCTTCGCCGTTTTCCGGCTCGACCCGGTGCTCAACATGTTCTACTGGTTCAGCGGCCTCGCCGTGGTGGCGATCGTGCTGATCGAGATCCTCGTCTGCATCGCGGTGATCGCGTTCTTCCGCCGCAATGCGGGCAGCGAGAACGTGGTCCAGACCATCATCGCCCCGGTGCTGGCCACCATCGGTCTGATCCTCGGCGAGTACCTCCTGATGAGCCGCTTCGGGCTCCTCGCCGGCACGGTGGCCGAGGGCGTGGACCCGACGATGTCATCGTGGGGCCTGAGCCCGATCGGCTGGGTGCTCGTGTCCCTGCCCTTCGTGCTCCTGCTCGTCGGCTACCTGCACTCGCTCTGGTCGCACACCGAGAACGAGGCCCTAGTCAAGGACGTCCTCTCGTAGCCGGCAAGCCGTGAAACGGGGTGACCGCCGCGAGGCGGACACCCCGTCTCTCTGCCCGGCGGACCGTGATGGGCGCGGTGATGCCGGATCAGAGGCGAAATCCCTGGTGGCGGATGCCCCAGCGCACAGACCAGGACTCCCCCGGTTCGACCCAGCGCAGCCCCGCGCCCGAATTGAAGGCATTCGCAGGGGCCGTCATCGGCTCGATCGCCACCGCCAGGCCCAGGAACGGGCCGCCCGGCCCCGGGAAGGGGAAGTTGCGCGGCGTGAAGACCTGAACGTTGCGAATGTTCCGGTCGCCCCAGATCGTGACGCTGCGGCCGTCAGGCGCGGTCAACGAGGCCACGCTGGGGGTGCCGGACTCCTCGCCGGTCACGTCGGACCGCACCTCGGGAGCCTCAGGCCCCACCCCGCCGAAGCCGTCGTCGAGATCGACGTCACCCACCCGGCACCCCGTGCGCAGGTCGAACCGGGTGCCGACGACGGAAGATTCCCCGACGGGGTTCTGCCGGTCGTCGACGTCGATATGGGTGCGCGCCGCGATCGTGAGCACGAGGTCCTCGGTGGGAACGCCGCCGATCTTCGGGTACGGATGCGCGCCGAGCGCTACCGGGGCCGCGTCCCGGCCCACGTTCCGCACCGTGTGGGTGACCGCAAGACCGTTGTCGTTGAGCGCATACCGCACGGTCGTGTCGAGCAGGAACGGGTATCCGGCCTGCGGGAAGACCGTAGCGGCCAGAGTGACCGAACTCGGGCTGCGGTCGAGCATGCGATAGGACGAATACCGAAGCAGGCCGTGGATGGCGTTTTGCTGTTCCGGCTCGGTGAGCGGCAGGCGCTGCACGACGCCCTGGTGCCGCCAAAGGCCGTCCCGGATGCGGTTGGGCCACGGCATCAGCACGATGCCGGCGCCCCACGGCGGGGTGGCCTCGGGCGCGAACGGCTCGACGAGGTCTATGCCGTCCACGGAATACAGCCGGAGGCCGGCGGCCACCTCGGTGACGATCGCCAACGCAGGCCCACTCGGCGTGGCTACCCTCAATTCATACTGGAAACCCGTTGCAGCGCGCATAGTGTCAACCTACTCCGGCTGCAGAACGGTCAGGCCGGCCTCGCGGAGGGGCGCCAGCATGACCTCGTCGGCCGCGGCATCCGTCACCAGGGTGTCGAACGCGCGCAGCGGGCCGACCTGCCCGAGGTGCACCTGGCCGAGCTTGGAGGCGTCGGCCACGACGACCGCCCGGGTCGCGGCGGCCAGCATGAGCGTTTTGACCCCAGCCTCGGGGAGGTTGATGTTCGTGACCCCGTAGCCGGCATCGACGCCGTTGCAGCCGATGAAAGCCAAATCGACGTGAACCTGGCTGAGCACCGTCCGTGCAAGTGGCTCGACCAGGGAGTGCTGCAGCGGTCGGAGCGAACCGCCCGTGACGATCACGGTGTACCGCGGGATGGCCGGCTCGAGGGCGAGGGCGATGCTGAGCCCGTTCGTGATGATGACGACGTCGGTCAGATCGGTGCGGGCCAGCAGCGCGTGGGCGATAGAGAGGGTGGTCGTGCCGACGTCGAGGAGGATGCTCTGCCCGCTCGTGACGAGGGCCGCGGCGAGCACGCCGATCTGCTGCTTGGGCAGCACGGACGACGCGAGGGCCTCCTCGAAGGAGAACTCCCGCAGCGGGCGGCCGCTGGGTGGCGCGGCCGGAACCGCCCCGCCGTGCACGCGCTGCACCGTCCCGGCAGACTCAAGCACGTCGAGGTCGGCCCGCGCCGTGACGCCGGACACTCCGAACGCCTCGCGCAACTCGCGCACTCGTACGAAACCGCGCTCCCCGACGAGGCGCTGGATCTGCTCCCGCCGCTGGTGGGCCGGGAGCGGGCCGCGGTCGCCGGGCCCGTCGCTCACGTCGATGAGGTCGGCCGTGGCGGTCGATTCGGTCGATTCGGTCGATTCGCGAGAAGCCATGCCTAATCTTCACTTAGTTTACTTTGGTTTTCAACCTGAAAGATCTGGTTTCACATGTGCAAATCAGATAACGTTGCTTTCGCCATGAACACAGACTTTGTAGCCGACACCGGCATCATCCGTCACCGCCACACCCTCGCCGATGGTCGGGACCTTATCTACTTCGATGACCCGCAGTCCAGCCTGCCGCCGGATCGGGCGGCCGACCTGCGCGAACTCGACCCGCGCCCGGCCACCGCCCGGATGCGCCAGGACCCGCTCAGTGGCGAATGGGTCTCGATCGCCGCCGCCCGCCAGAACCGCGTGTTCCTGCCGCCCGCGCACCTGGACCCGCTCGCCCCGTCGACGCCGGGGAACCCGTCAGAGGTGCCCAGCAACTACGACGTGGCCGTGTTCGAGAACAAGTCGCCCTCGTTCGGGCCCCTCCTCACCGACGCCGACGCCCCCGCCGGGCTCGACGACCTGAACACCATCGGACTGAACCGCGTCCGCACCTCGGTCGGCCGCTGCGAGGTCGTCTGCTTCAGCCCCGAGAACGAGGGCTCGTTCGCGAGCCTGTCGGTCGTGCGCGCCCGCACGGTGATCGAGGCCTGGGCCGAGCGCACGTACGCCCTGTCACAGCTACCCGGCGTGGAACAGGTCTTCCCGTTTGAAAACCGCGGCGAGGCGATCGGCGTCACGCTGCACCACCCGCATGGCCAGATCTACTCCTACCCCTACGTCACGCCGCGCACCCAGCGCGTGATCGCCTCCCTCGACCAGTACGGACCAAACCTGTTCGCGGACATCCTCGCCAGCGAGCAGGCCGGGGGCCGGGTCATTCTGACCGGCGAGCACTGGACCGCCTTCGTGCCGTTCGCCGCGCGCTGGCCCATCGAGGTGCACATGCTGCCGCACCGGCACGTGCCCGACTTCGCGGCGACCAGCCTGGCTGAGCGTGATGAGCTCGCCGTGCTCTACCGGCGGCTGTTGCGCGGCATCGACGCCCTCTACGACACCCCGACGCCGTACATCGCGGCCTGGCACCAGGCCCCGGTCTCGGTGCGCCGCGACGAGATCCGGCTGATGCTGCAGGTGACGAGTCCGCGCCGGGCCGCAGACAAGCTGAAGTTCCTGGCCGGGTCGGAGGCCGCCATGGGTGCATGGATCGGAGACGTCACGCCCGAGCAGGCGGCCGACAACATTCGCCGCGCGGTCGAACGCTCCGCCGGGACGGACGCGACCGAAGCGGCGGCCGGCGCCGCGGCATCCGTTCCCGCTATCAGCACCACACTCGAAGGGCAGGCCCACGCATGACCGATCTCATCCAGACCGTGACGGATGGCTTCACGAGCCGCTTCGACGCGGCCCCGGCCGGACTCTGGTCGGCCCCCGGCCGCGTCAACCTGATCGGCGAGCACACCGACTACAACGACGGGTTCGTGTTTCCCTTCGCGATCAACCGGCGCACGCTCGTCGGGCTCGGCTTGCGCGGCGACCGCCAGCTGCGGGTGGCGAGCTCGTTCGCCGCGGAAACCGTGGAGCTTTCCCTCGACGACCTGACTCCGGAGAACCTGGCCGGCTGGTCGGCGTACCCGCTCGGCGTGGCATGGGCCCTCGGCCAGTTCGGCGCCGACCTGGCCACCCTGCCCGGATTTAACGTGTTCATCGACTCTGACGTGCCGATCGGGGCCGGACTGTCGTCCTCCGCCGCGATCGAGAGTGCGGTTGCCGTGGCCCTGAACGACCTCTGGCAGCTCGGACTCGACCGGCGCATGCTCGCCCGGGTGGGCCAGCTGGCCGAGAACCGGGCCGTCGGGGCTCCCACCGGCATCATGGACCAGTCCGCGTCCCTGCTGGGCGAGGCCGACTCCGCCGTCTTCCTGGACTGCCGCACCCTTGAGGCCGAGGTGATCCCGCTCGGCTTCGACGGGGCCGGCCTCGACCTGCTGGTCATCGACACGCGGGTGAGCCACGCGCACTCGACCGGCGGGTATGCCTCGCGCCGGGCATCCTGCGAACTGGGTGCACGGATGCTGGGGGTCCCCTCCCTGCGCGACCTCACCGTGGACGACCTCGGCCGGGCCGCCGACGTGCTCGACGACGAGACGTTCCGCCGGGTGCGGCACGTGGTCACCGAGAACCAGCGCGTGCAGGACACCGTGCGCACCCTGCGCGAGCAGGGACCGACCGCGATCGGCGCCCTCCTGGACGCCTCGCACCTGTCAATGCGGGACGACTTCGAGATTTCCGTGCCCGAACTCGACCTCGCCGTGGAGACCGCGCGCGGCACCGGAGCGATCGGCGCCCGGATGACCGGCGGCGGCTTCGGCGGCGCCGCCATCGCCCTTACCCCGCGCGCCCTGATCCCCGCGGTCACGGCGGCGGTCACGGCCGCGTTCGCAGCCCGGGGCTTCGCGGTCCCGGACCTGTTCGTGGTGCGCGCGGCGGACGGGGCGGCGCGGGAGCAGTAACGCAGCGGGAACTCGCCCCACGTGGCTAATTCAGGAGAAGTCGTGCCGCCCCCCGTGCGCATCCCCAGACCTGTGCGGGTGCGAACGAGGTTCGGCGGGGATCTCCTGAGTTAGCCACGCACGCGACGGCCGAAATCGGTGCCCGGGGTCGAGGCGGCGCGCAGCGGCGGCGACGTGCCTAGCCCCTCGCGCCGGCGTTGAGTGTGATCGTGTCGAGGCCGCCGTCGACGACCCCCCAGTCGTCCAGAATCGCCTCGTAGGTGCCGTCGTCGACCAGCGACTGCAGCGCGGCCTGCACGGCCTCGGCCATCCCGGAATCCTTCTGCACGGCCATACCGTATGGTGCCGCCTCAAACGTCTCTCCCGCGGTCTGCAGCTTGCCCGTCAACTGTGCGATCCCGTAGAGGGTGACCGGGGAGTCGGCGCTGAAGGCGTCGGCCTGGCCCAGCGCGACGGCATTCGCCGCGGCATCCTGCGTGTCGAGGGGGACCTTCTGGATCGGCGGTTTGCCGGCGGCGACGCAGGCGTCACTCTTCGCCGGGATCTCGACGGTGTCCTGGTAGGTCGTGGACTGCACGGCGACCTTGAGGCCGCACGCATCGTCGGGGTCGACGGTCGTGCCCGCGGGCGAGGCCCACTGGATGCCTGCGAGGTAGTAGTTCACGAAATCGACCTGCTTTTCACGCTCCGCCGTGTCGGTGAAGGACGACATGCCGACGTCGATCTTGCCGCCGACGACATTCGGGATGATGTTCTCGAATTTGGCCACCGTGTACTGGGCCTCGAGCCCGAGCTTGGCGGCGATCGCATCACTCAGGTCGATCGCCCAGCCGATCGGTTCGCCGGCGTCGTTTTTGAACTCGTTCGGCGCGTAATTCGGGCTGGTGCCGAAGACGAGCTTGCCCGGGGTCGCGGTCGTTTCCGGGAGGAGCGCGGCGGCCTCCTCGTCGGTGGTCACCACCTCGGCCGCGGATCCCTCCGTGACGCCAGTCGTCGGAGTGGAGTTGTCCACGCAGGCGGTAAGCAGGAGGGCGGCCACGGCGGCCAGGGCCGGAAGAGCATGTCGAGCGCGCATTTGAGCATCCTTTGTGAATTTTTCGCCATCGAAGTGATCAGAGGTGCAACTCTGCCGAGTCTATGTTCAGTGCCGGTCACGCCCGGGACGTGCCGGGCATCCGTCGCCGTACGCCGCCGAACTGTGACTTTGCCCACCGGCGAGGGAGCCATTCTCCCGGCCCGGCGGTGCGCGAGTGGCGGAGATGAGGCCGTCGGGATCTAGGGCGCGACTGCGGTGGGCTCGCCGCCGGTGATCCGCACGAGTTCGTCGAACGTGGTCGGGAACACGGTGTGCGCGTGGCCCGCAGCCGCCCAGACGACCGGGAATTCGGCGAGGGCGACGTCGACCAGGGTGCGCAGTGGCGACGGATGTCCCAGCGGCGCGACCCCGCCGATCACCTGACCGGTGGCCTGCCTGACGACATCCTTCGAGGCGCGTCCGATCGTGCCGCCCAGTCTGTCCCCCAGCCACGCCGCATCGACCCGGTGAGCCCCCGAGGTGAGCACGAGCAGCGGCTCACCATCGAGGGTGAAGACGAGCGAATTCGCGATGGCGCCACGCGAGATGCCGAGCGCCTCCGCGGCGGCGGCCGCGGTTGTGGCCGCATCGTCGAACCAGCGAATTTCCGGGTCCAGGCCGTGGGCGCGGAGAGCCTCCCGAACCCGGTCGACGGACGGATGCGCGGAATTGACCATGCCGAAATCCTAGAGCCTGCGCACGAGGCAGCCCGATAGGCTGACGCGTATGACTGCCGACAGCGCCGCCCGCATCATCACCCTGCCCGACCGACCCGGACCGGTCGTGGCCGAGACCGCCTACGTCGCCCCGGGCGCCGTGGTCGTCGGCAACGTCACACTGGCCGAACACGCCAGCGTCTGGTACAACGCCGTGCTGCGCGCCGAGGCGGAACCCATCCGGATCGGCCCCGGCTCCAACCTGCAGGACAATGTCTCCTGCCACGTGGACCACGGATTCCCGCTGATCGTTGGCCGGAATGTATCCGTCGGGCACGGGGCCGTGCTGCACGGCTGCACGGTCGAGGACGGCTCGCTGATCGGCATCATGGCGACGGTGCTGAACGGCGCCGTCGTCGGTTCCGGGTCCCTCGTCGCCGCCGGAGCTGTCGTGCTCGAGGGCACCGTCATCCCGCCCAGGTCGCTGGTCGCCGGCGTTCCCGCCAAGGTGCGGCGGCCCCTGACGGATGAGGAGGTGGCCGGCCTCGGCCACAACGCAGCGGAGTATCTGCGCCACTGCGCCCTGCACGCCTCGGTGACGGCGCTGCCGCAGCGCTGAGCCGGTCTGCCTCACGCTCGCGGCGCGGGCTGCGACTCACGGCGCAGGGAATACCGTGCGCCGGCTTCCACAGCGTGCGCCGCGACGGCGGCACCACCGAGCCTCGCCCGCACGGCCACCTGCGCGAGCCCCGAGAGGCGACCGTCACGAGGCGACCGCCCGTGGCGCCCGGCTACCTGCTGAGCGACAGCTCGGCTGCCTTCACCACGTTGCACAGCAGCATGGCGCGGGTCATCGGGCCGACGCCGCGCGGATTCGGGGACAGGAAGCCGGCGACGTTCGCGACATCCGGGTGCACGTCACCGGTCAGGGTGCCCTTGCCGGTGATCGGGTCGGTCACCCGGGTGATGCCCACGTCGAGCACGGCGGCGCCGGGCTTCACCCAGTCCGCCTGGATCAGGTGCGGCACGCCGACGGCGGCCACGACGATGTCGGCGCGCCGCACCTCGCCGGGCAGGTCGACCGTGCGGGAGTGCGTCAGGGTGACGGTGGCATCCAGACCCTTGCGGGTGAACAGCAGTCCGAGCGGGCGCCCGACGGTGAGGCCGCGCCCGACGACGACGACGCGCTGGCCGACGATCGGCACGTCGTAGCGGCGCAGCAGCTCGACGATGCCGGCCGGGGTGCAGGGCAGCGGCGAGTCCAGCTCGCCCTCGATGCCGAGCACCAATCGGCCGAGGTTCGTCGGGTGCAGGCCGTCGGCATCCTTCGACGGGTCGATCAGTTCGAGCATGGCGTTGTCGTTGTGGCCGACCGGCAGCGGCAGCTGAATAATGTAGCCGGTCACCTCGCGGGCGGAGTTCAGGTCGGCGATTGCGGCGCGCACATCGGCGCTGGTCGCCGACGCGGGCAGGTCGACCCGGATCGATTCAATGCCGACCTCGGCGCAGTCGCGGTGCTTGCCCGCGACATACGAGCGCGAGCCCGGGTCATCGCCGACCATGAGCGTGCCGAGCCCGGGCACGATCCCGTGCGCGCGGAGCTCCGCGATCCGGTCGATGAGCTCGGTCTTGACCACGGAGGCGGTCGTGACTCCGTCGAGGGTTATTGCCGTCATTGTGGATCCATTCAGTCGGTCGTTCTGACGTTTAGAGGTGCTCCGGTGCTCCGGTGCGCAGGTGCGCAGGTGCCGGAGGCACGTGCGAATTCGACGGAGATTTTGGGCAACACGCCGGTGACGGATGCCTCCAGTGGGCTTTCGCAGCAAAATCTCCGTCGAATTCGTTCGCAGGCCGTACGCCAGGGTGCGGAGCCTGCGGCGATGACACCCGGGTCGAGGGCGGCCGGGTGCGCGGCGGACGTTACTGCTGCAGACCGGGGTACAGCGGGAAGGCCTCGGTGAGCATCTTGACGCGGGCGCGGAGGCCCTCGATGTCGGCGTCGGGCTTGAGCGCCTCGGCGATGACGTCGGCGACGACCGTGAACTCCTCGTCGCCGAAGCCACGGGTGGCCAGGGCAGGGGTTCCGATGCGCAGGCCGCTGGTGACCATCGGCGGGCGCGGGTCGAACGGCACCGAGTTGCGGTTGACCGTGATGCCGACCGCGTGCAGGGCGTCCTCGGCCTGCTGGCCGTTGATCGGCGAGTTGCGGAGGTCCGCGAGCACGAGGTGCACGTCGGTGCCGCCGGTGAGCACGTCGACGCCGCCGGCGCGCGAGTCATCCGCCATCAGACGGTCGGCGAGGATGCTGGCACCGCGCAGGGTGCGCTCCTGACGTTCCTTGAACTCGGGCTCGGCCGCGAGCTTGAACGCGGTCGCCTTGGCGGCGATCACGTGCATCAGCGGGCCGCCCTGCTGGCCGGGGAACACGTTGGAGTTGAGCTTCTTCGCCAGCACCATGTCGCGCGAGAGGATCAGACCGGAGCGGGGACCGGCGAGGGTCTTGTGCACGGTGGTGGACACGACATCCGCGTAGGGAACCGGCGACGGGTGCAGGCCGGCGGCGACGAGTCCGGCGAAGTGGGCCATGTCGACCCAGAGCAGGGCGCCGACCTCGTCGGCGATGCTGCGAAAGGCCTCGAAGTCGAGGTGGCGCGGGTAGGCGGACCAGCCGGCGATGATGACCTTGGGCTTGGTCTCGAGTGCCGTCTCGCGCACGACGTCCATGTCGACCAGGAAGGTGGTCGGGTCGACGCCGTAGGCGACGGGATTGTAGAGCTTGCCGGAGAAGTTGAGCTTCATGCCGTGGGTGAGATGGCCGCCGTGGGCAAGTTCCAGACCGAGGATGGTGTCGCCGGGCGTCGCGATGGCCGAGAGCACGGCGGCGTTCGCGGTGGCGCCGGAGTGCGGCTGCACGTTGGCGTAGGCGGCGCCGAAGAGGGACTTGGCCCGGTCGATGGCGAGCTGTTCGGCGACGTCCACGTATTCGCAGCCGCCGTAGTAGCGGCGTCCCGGGTAGCCCTCGGCGTACTTGTTGGTGAGCACGGAGCCCTGCGACTGCAGCACAGCGCGCGGCACGAAGTTCTCGCTGGCGATCATCTCGAGGTAGTCGCGCTGGCGTCCGAGCTCCTGCTCGAGAACGGCGGCGATCTCGGGGTCGACGACCTCAAGGGGCTCGTTGAATGTGGACCGCAGAACGGTGGATGGCACGGATTCGGGCACGGGGTCTCCTCAGACTTCTTGTTTAACGACGTGATGATCAATCGTCGTGGCCCAGGCGTGCGGTCACTAACCGTGTCAGTCGCTCCCCGATGGTGACCCATCTTTCGTGCTACGCCAGTCGCGACAGGGTCGATCTTATCAGTCGGGCCGGGTGCCGAGCTCATCGATTATGAGCACGTCGACGCGCACATGGTGGGTGTCATAGGCGGCCCGGCCCACCATGTGCGCTGCGACCGGGGCGGTCAACGCCTGGAACACGACGATGGCCATGACGAGGGTGACGGTGCCCACGGTAAAGTTGTTTAGGGCGACGTCGGCCGTGATCGCCATGAAGCCGAAGATCTGCGGTTTGGTGGCGGCGTGCAGCCGCGATAGTACGTCGGGGAAACGGATGACGCCGATTCCGGCCGCGAGGCACATCACGGCCCCGGCGAGCACCAGGACAGCCGAGATCACGTCGCGCAGTTCGTCGCTCATTCGGTGTCCCGCACGGGCAGGAAGCGGGCGACGCTCAGCGAGCCGAGCACCGCGAAGAGGGCGAGGACCAGCAGCACCGGCAGCGTGTCGGTGTGCCGGTTGAATGCCATCTCCGCACCCATGGCGCAGATCACGGTCGCGACCAGGACATCCGAGGCGATAACCCGGTCCAGCACGGTCGGTCCCCGCACGATTCGATAGAGGGCGCACAGGGCACCGGCCCCGAACAGCACCCCGGCAATGACGGCAACGATATGCATCAGGCGGTTCCTCCCCGCTTCAGTTTCTCATTCGCATGCTGGTCGCGTGCGCGCTGGTCTTTTTCACTCCGGTCCTCGCCGCTCACCCGGTGGAGCCGTTCCACGTCTTCCCGGGACCCGAGGGCCATCACGATCCGGCGCTCCTCGGCCAATACGCCGTTCCGGAACCGCTCCACCTGTTCCGGATGCGCCACGTTCAGCACGTGCAGATAGAGGGTGGACTGCACCCGGTCCACATCGACCACGATCGCCCCGGGAACGATGGACGTCGACACCCCGGTCAGCGTCAGGATGAAGTCGCTGCGGGTGCGCAGGTGCACGGCCACGATCGCGTTGCTGGGTGTGTAGCGCGGGGAGAGCGCGAGGACGGCCACCTGCAGCGAGCCCCGGACGATGTCGAACCCGAGCCGGATCAGGTAGAGCACGGTGTACCACGGGTTCAGGCGCAAACCCAGCTCCACGGCCGGCAGGTAGAAGCCCACGGAGACGAGGGTGGCCAGCAGCGTGCCGGTGAGCAGGTTGAGCCAGGAGAACGAGCCCCAGAGCAGCATCCACAGCAGCACGAGACCCAGGAACAGGGGCGCCTGGTTGGCGATGGCGGCGAGGGGCTGCTTCGGGGTGCTCATGGCGTGCCGTTCGGGAAGACGGCGTCGATGTACGTGGCCGGGTTCTCGATGTTGGCCGCCGCGCGGGTGGTGAACGCGAACACCGGCCCGGCGAACACGGTGAGTGAGACGGTCAGCAGCAGCAGCGCCGTCGTCGCGCCGGTCATCAGCGGCGAGATGGTGCGCGTCGTGACCGTGCCCTCGTCGTCCGGGTCGACCAGGAGCGCATCGAGCATCGGCGACTCGTAGTCCTCGACCTCGCCGGCCCCCCGCCAGAACGCGATGTTCCAGACGCGGGCCAGGGCGTAGAGCGTGAGCAGCGAGGTGGCGGCGCCGGCGCCCATCAGGATGTAGGTCACCGGTTCGGCGATGTCCGCGCCGGCCTGGAAGAGGGCGATCTTGCCGAGGAAGCCCGAGAACGGCGGGATGCCGCCGAGGTTGAGCGCCCCAACGAAGAACAGGAAGGCCACGAACGGCGCCGCCGTCAACAGTCCGCCGAGCCGGGCCAGCGAGGTGGTGCCGCCCACCCGCTCGATCAGCCCCGCGCAGAGGAAGAGGGTCGTCTGCACCGTGATGTGGTGCACGACGTAGAAGATGGTGGCCGCGATCGCCAGCGGCGTGCCCATCGCGATGCCGAAGATCATGTAGCCGATGTGGCTCACCAGCGTGAACGACAGCAGCCGCTTGATGTCCGCCTGCGCGAGCGCCCCGAGGATGCCCACGATCAGGGTCAGCAACGCCACCACCATCAGCGGCACCGACAGCGGGCTCTCGGGGAAGAGCAGGGTCTGGGTGCGGATGATCGCGTAGATGCCGACCTTCGTGAGCAGCCCCGCGAACACCGCCGTGACCGGTGCCGGGGCCGTGGGATAGGAGTCGGGCAACCAGAACGACAGCGGAAACACGGCGGCCTTCACGCAGAAGGCCAGCAGGAGCAGCAGGTTGAGGATCAGCTGCACGTCCGGCGGGAGGTCCGCCACCCGCTCGGCGATCAACGCCATGGTGACGGTGCCCGTGGCCCCATAGATCAGGGCGATCGAGCTGAGGAACAGGATGGAGGAGACCAGGCTCACCACGATGTAGGTGACACCGACACGGATGCGCGCACCCGTTCCGCCGAGCGTCAACAGCACGTAACTGGCCGAGAGCAGCATCTCGAAACCAACGTAGAGGTTGAACAGGTCCCCCGCGATGAACGCGTTGAACAGCCCGGCCGCCAGCACGAGATAGGTGGGATGGAAGATCGAAACCGGGGTTTCCCGGTCTCCGTCCACGATGCCCTGCCCCACGGCGAACAGGAGCACGCCGAGCAGCATCAGCGCGGAGACCAGAAGCATGATCGCCGAGAGCCGGTCGACGACGAGCACGATGCCCCACGGCGCACCCCAGCCGCCCACGTGCACGACGGCGGGGCCGGTCTGATCGACCTGCACCAGCAGGACCGCGCCGATGATCGCCACCAGCGTCAGGGCGATCACGCTGACCACGATCTGCTGGGGGCGACGGCGGCCGAGGGCGAGGGTCAGAGCGCTTCCGAGCAGCGGGATCGTGACGACCAGAGGAACGAGGAGATTCATAGCTTCATCCCCTTGCCCGGCGCGTTGGCAGGAGCACCGAACTCGCTCTCGCGCTCGCTCGCGTCGAGGTCTTCCTGGCTGGCTGCCTCGTCCTCGGTGACCGAGCGGAAGGATTTCTCCGTGCTTGCCATGGTCTCGGCCGCATGCTCGTCGGTGACCGTGTCACCCTCGTCGCCCAGCCGGGCCAGCCACCAGGACCGGTAGATCAGTGCGAGGATGAGCGCCGTGATGCCGAAGTTGATCACGATGGCGGTGAGCATGAGCACCTGGGGCACCGGGTCGACCATCGCAGCGTCGGCGGCCGTGCCGGTGAAGATGGGCGCGTTGCCGGGGCGGCCGCTCATGATGAAGATCAGCAGGTTCGTGGCGTTGCCCACCAGCAGGAATCCGATCAGCACCCGGGTGAGACTGCGCTCCAGCATCACGTAGACGCCGGCGGCGTACAGGACCGCCATCACGATCACGAGGGTGAGGGAGGCGCTCATCCGGCTACCACCGCGCCCTGCTCGGATTGCGGGTGCGGCTCGGTCTCGCCGGCTTCCTGCTGTCGATCGACCTCGCTGCCGAGGCTGCGCAGGATGTCCAACACGAGACCGACCACGACCAGGTACACGCCGATGTCGAAGATGGTGGAGGTGCCGAAAGAGAGGGGGCCGAGCACGGGTACCGTGGTTTCGAAGTAGGCGGATTCCAGCGGGATGCCGCTGAAGAAGAGCGAGACCACGGCCATCCCGACCGCCAGCACGATGCCGAGCCCGAGGATCTTGCCGGGATCGACGGGTACCGCCTCGCCCAGCTCGTAGCGGCCTCCCGCGAGGTAGCGGGAGACGAGCGCCAGCCCGGCGATCAGGCCACCGGCGAAGCCGCCGCCGGGAGCGTTGTGGCCGGCGATGAGCAGGTAGACGGAGACGATCATGGCCGGGTAGAACAGCAGCCGCACGAGCACCTCGAGCATGATCGACCGGTCCTTCTCGGCAACCGTACGGCCGGCCAGGAGCCAGGACTGGCGAGTGACCGCATGCCCCTCGGAGGACGCGGCCGGGTCGGCGACGACCTTGCGACGGTGCGGCAGCGACCGGCGTTTGCGGGAATCGCGCAGCCGGGGCACGACCGCGTTGCGGCCCGAGACGAAGAGGAGGCTGGCGACGCCGGTGGCCACCACGATCAGCACGGAGATCTCACCCATCGTGTCCCAGGCACGGATGTCCACGAGCATCACGTTCACGATGTTGCGTCCGTGCCCCTCCTCGACCGCGAGGCGCGGAAGCTCCGCCGCGATGCTTGGGGCCTCCCGTGCACCGAGCGCGATCACGCCGATGGTGCCCATCACGGCGCCCACCAGCACGCCGATCAGCACGCGCCGCCGCCGGTGCATCGGCCGGTTGTGCTGGGCGATCTTCTGCGGCAGCCGGCGCAGCACCAGCACGAAAACGACGACGGTCATCGTCTCGACCAGGGCCTGCGTCAGGGCCAGGTCGGGAGCGCCGTGGAAGGCGAAGAACGCGACGAGGCCGTAGCCCGTGACGCCGGCCAGCAGCACGGCAGTGATGCGCTCACCGACGCGAGCCGCCATCACCGCCGCGACGCCCATGATGAGGGCGATCACGACCTGGCCCGGGTAGTCCCAGAGCACGACCTCCTCGGGCCAGCTGCGGTTGACGAAGGCCGCGAAGCCCAGGGCCAGCACGAAGACGACGAGGATGGTGGACAGGTACTGCGGCAACCCGCCCTGCTGGGCGAAGTGGGTGATGCGCGCCGCGGCCCGGTCGATGCCGCGCACGGTGGAGCCGTAGCCCTGACCGGCGTCGATGTAGGCCGGCACCGTGCCCTGCAGCCGGGCCACGCCCGGCCGCTTCCAGAACAGCACGGCGCCGAGCAGGAGAACAACGGCACTCAGGGCGAGCGCCGGTTCGAAGCCGTGCCAGAGCGCGAGGTGGTAGTCGCCGCCGCCGGGAACGGTGTCGGCGTAGGAGGCCAGCACCGGGTCGAGCAGGAAGACGAGGGGGCCGAGCAGGAGGGTGGCCACGCTGAGCAGTCCCGGCGCCAGCTGGAAGTCCCAGCGGGCGGGGTGCAGGGCGGTGTCTGCGAGGCTGACCCGGGTGCCGAAGGCACCCCAGAAGAAGCGGGCGCTGTAGGCGACCGTCAGCACGGAGCCGACCACGGTGCCGACCAGGGCCACCCAGCCCCATCCGTCGCCGGCCAGGCCTGCCTCGAGGAATGCCGTGAACACGGACTCCTTGGCGACGAAGCCGAGCAGCGGCGGGATACCGGCCATAGATGCGACCGATAGCAGGGCGATCACAGCCAGCACGGGCGCGTTGCGCCCCACGCCGGAGAGCTGTCGCCAGTCGCGGGTGCCGGCCCGGTGGTCGATGATGCCGACGGTCAGGAACAGCGCCGACTTGTAGAGGGCGTGGGCGAGGAGCAGTGCCACCCCGGCGAGCGCGGAGTCCCGGGTGCCGAAGCCGACGACGACCATCAGGAACCCGAGCTGGCTGACCGTGCCGTAGGCGAGCACCAGCTTGAGGTCGTACTGGCGCAGCGAACGCCACGCGCCGACCAGCATGGTGACGACGCCGAGGGTGACGAGCACCGGCATCCAGCCCGGCGTGTCGGCGTAGCCGGGGGCGAGGCGCGCCACCAGGTAGATGCCGGCCTTGACCATCGCGGCCGCGTGCAGGTAGGCGCTCACCGGGGTGGGCGCCGCCATCGCGGCCGGCAGCCAAAAGTGGAAGGGCACGAGCGCGGACTTAGACAGCGCGCCGACCAGGATGAGCAGCACCGACCAGGTGGTAGCCGGGCCGGTGACGGGGTCGGCGACGATCGCTGCGAGCGACGTGGTTCCGGCCTCCACCGCGAGGATGACGACCCCGACCAGCATGACCAGCCCGCCGAAGGTGGTCACCAGCAACGCCTGCAGGGCGGCGCCGCGGCTCGCCCGTTTGAACGTGTAATGCCCGATCAAAATGTAGGAGAGCACGCTCGTGATCTCCCAGAAGATGAACATGACGACGATGTCGTCGGATGTCACCAGGCCGTACATCGCGCCGGCGAACGCCAGCAGGACCGCGGCGAAGCGCCCGAGCGCCGGCTCGTCGGCGCTGAAGTAGCGGGCGCAGTAGACCAGCACGAGGGCGCCGACCCCGGTCACGACGAGGGCGAGCAGCCAGGCGAGGGTGTCGACGCGGAACGAGAGCGAGATACCCAACGCGGGAATCCACGGGACGCTCTCTGTGATCGCTCCGCCGGTCGACACGGCCCGGGTCTGGGTGAGGGTATAGCCGAAGACGGCCGCGGGGAGCAATGCGATGACGTAGAAAACACGCAGCGAGAGCCACCGCGTGAGGATCGGGGTGAGCGCGGACAGGGCAGCAAAAGTCAGGAGGATTGTCGCCATGCGGCCTCCCGGCTCTCGTGAAGTCAGAATGTCGGATTCAGTCTACCGGAGGCCGTGGACGCCGGCCCCGTGCGCGGGCGGCTAGGGTTGGCCAAAACCGGATCTATCGGAAGAGCCCCATGACGCGAGCAAGCCGGAAGCCACAACTCCCTCTTAAACCTGACCACCCCGAGTACCACGGTCGTGGCGTGGAGACGCCGTTCGAGCACATCTCGGACGCCCTCAATGTGCACGAGGATGAGGGGCTGCACAAGGGCCTCAAGGCCCGCCAGGTGCAGATGATCGCCATCGGCGGGGCCATTGGCACCGGCCTGTTCCTCGGGGCAGGCGGACGCCTGGCCATCGCCGGGCCCTCCCTCGTCTTCGTGTACGCGATCTGCGGTTTCTTTGCGTTCCTGATCTTGCGCGCGCTCGGCGAACTCGTGCTGCACCGCCCCTCGTCGGGCTCGTTCGTTTCCTACGCCCGCGAGTTCTTCGGCGAGAAGACGGCGTTCGTCACCGGTTGGCTGTACTGGCTGAACTGGGTGATGACCGCCATCGTCGACGTCACGGCCGTGGCGCTGTACATGAACTTCTTCGCGAAGTACTGGGCACCCTTCGGTGATGTGCCGCAGTGGCTGTACGCGCTCGCCGCCCTCGCCGTCGTGCTCTCCCTGAACCTTCTGTCAGTGAGCGTGTTCGGCGAACTCGAGTTCTGGTTCGCGCTGATCAAGGTGCTCGCCATCGTGGCCTTCCTGCTGGTCGGCACCTGGATGGTCATCTTCGGCACGCCGATCCCCGGCCAGGAGACGGGCTTCAGCCTGATCGGGGACAGCGGGGGCTGGCTGCCGAACGGGCTGATCGCATCCGTTCTCGTGGTGCAGGGCGTCATCTTCGCCTACGCCTCGATCGAGCTGGTCGGCACGACCGCCGGGGAGACCCAGAACCCGGAGAAGGTGATGCCGAAGGCGATCAACACCGTCATCATTCGCATCGCCGTCTTCTACGTGGGCTCGATCCTGCTGCTCTCCCTGCTGCTGCCCTACACCGCGTACAAGGCCGGCGAGAGCCCGTTCGTCACGTTCTTCGGCACCATCGGCGTCGGCGGCGTCGACGTGATCATGAACCTGGTTGTGCTCACCGCGGCCCTGTCCTCGCTCAACGCGGGCCTGTACTCGACCGGGCGCATCCTGCGGTCGATGGCGCTGGCGGGATCGGCGCCGCGCTTCGCCGGCAAGGTGAGCCGCACGGGTGTGCCGTTCGGCGGCATCCTGCTCACCGGCGTGGTCACCCTGCTGGGCGTCGCCCTGAACGCCGTCGTGCCCGACAAGGCCTTCGAGATCGTGCTGAACATGGCCGCCATCGGCATCATCAGCGCCTGGGGCATGATCGTGCTCTGCCAGCTGCGCCTGCACGCCTGGTCGAAGCTCGGCATCCTGCAGCGACCGGCGTTCCGGATGTTCGGAGCACCGTATACGGGGTACGCCAGCCTGGTCTTCCTCGTCGCCGTGCTCGTGCTGATGGCCTTCGACTGGCCGGTCGGCACGCTCACGATCAGCTCGCTCGTGATCATCATCCCGCTGCTGATCGTGGGCTGGTACGCCTGCCGCGGCCGCATTCTCGAGATCGCGAGCGCCCGCGAGGGGTTCACCGGCCAGGTGCCGATCCTCCCCAGCCGCCCGCTGTCGGACCAGCTGCGGGGCGCCGACCGGAAGGACACCGACCGCGAGGAGTAGCCGCCACGCCACCGATCGCCGATTCCCCCATGCGTGGAGCCGGGGCGGCTAGCATGGCCGATTGATCACTGCGCGGCAGATTGCCTCGCGATTTACGGAGAACTCTATGACCACCGAATCGGTGTGGCTGCCACCCCGCTCGCTCGCCCTCCTGATCGAGGAACTCGCTGTGCTGGGCAGCGACCCCACCCCGAACGCGGCCACGTCCGAGCGAATCCGGGAGCTGCGCACGACCCTCCGCCAGGCCGAGGCCTCGGTCAAACCGGACGACGGCCTGGTCGAGCCCGGGATGAGGATCACCGCGATGCTCTCCGGCGACACCCGGGCGACCGTGTTCCTCCTCGGCGAGCGTGAACTTGTCTCCCTCGACCCTGAGGTGAAGGTAGACGTGTACTCCCCCTCGTCACCGATCGGCCAGGCCATCATCGGAACCCACGTCGGCGACACCGTCGCGTACACGACGCCGACCAACGTCAGCATCCAGATCGAGATCCTCGCAGCGGTCCCGTACACCGGCGGCCGGTGAACCGACACGCTTGAGGCGTGCGGATGCTTCCGCGCCCCTCAATCGTGTCGTCTCAGCCGTTTCAGGTCGACACGCCGTCGGTCAGGCCGCCCGGCGGCGCACGACGACGTCGCTGACGATCACCAGCACGAAGGCCAGCACCAGGATTCCGACGTAGACCAGCGGCACGGCCTGCATTCCGGCCGAGCCGAGAAGCGCGGCGCCGAGAAGGGCGCCACCGCCGATCCCGGCGTTGAACGCGGTCGTGTAGATGGCGCTGGCGGTGTCACGGATGCGGAGCGAGGCCGTACGCAGCAGCCGCGTCTGCAGCAGCGGCGGCAGCATGCCGAAGGCCAGACCCCAGAGCACGAAGGCGGTGATGGCAACCGGCAGCGTCGCCGCGAAGAGGGCCAGCACGGTCACGCTCAGCGCCGACACGGCGATGCCGATGACGAGCCCGAGCTGCGGCCGGGGGCCGAAAACCGTGCCGGAGAGCACCAGGCCGACCGCGCCGGCAATCCCATAGGCGAACAGGAGCGGGGCGACCGCGCCGGAGTCCACGCCCATCTCGTCGATCAGGAATGGGGCGATGTACGTGTAGAACGTGTAATGCCCGACCATGGTCAGGCCGGTGATCACGGAAAGCAGGATCACGGCGCGCATGGTCGGGTCGCGACGCGGTTCAGCGATAGCAGTGGCGGTATGTGCGGCGGCGGCCCCCGCGTTGCCGGCCGCGGTCGGATCGCTTGCCGTGGCATCCGTCACGCGAGCACCATAGTGCGACACCGGCGGCAGGAACCGCCAGACGACGACCGCGCCGATCAGCATGAGGGCGGCGAGGGCCAGGAACGACAGCCGCCAGCCGAGCAGGTGCCCGGCGGCGGTGGCGATGGGCACCCCGAACACGAAGGCGAGCGTGCCGCCCGAGACGGTGATGGCCACGGCGCGGCCGATCTGTTCCCGCGGCACGAGGTGCGCGGCGTAGGCGCCGACGACGGCCCAGAATAGGCCGTGGGCCATTCCGCCGATGATGCGCCCGCCGACCATGAAGGCGTAGTTGGGGGCGATGGCGGTGAGCACATTGCTGATCGCCAGCACCACGAGCACGAGCACAATCAGACCGTGCCGCGGCAGGCGGCGGGTGAGGTGGGCGAGCGAGGTGCTCGTGAGCACCACGGTGAACGCGAACCAGGAAACGAGCAGGCCGACCTGTCCCTCGGTGACCCCGAGCGCCCGGCTCATGTCGGGTAGAAGGCCCGTCGGAAGCATCTCGGAGGTGACGGAGAGGAAGACGGCGGCGGCCAGGGCGAGCAGGCCCACCCAGGGGAAGGGTCGGGCGGCGGCCGCGATGCTCTCCGGCGCGTGCGGCGCTTCCGCCGCTTCCAGCGAGGGCAGGTTGATAGGTGCGGTGAATGACATGGCTCTGTGGCTCACAGACGGGGACAGGGGCAGCGCGGGTGTGCCGCGGGCCGGTCCGGATCGACTGCGCGCCGACGTGCGCGCCCGGGGCCGGCGTGCTGCGCCGACCGCTACCTAGCCTAGCCGACGGGCCGAGTGTGCGGCAGGGGGCCGGTAACCTAGTCCGATGACCTCTTCCCTTGCACCGAACCCGCGCCACCATTGGGTGATCACTCTCGTCTGCGTCGACCAGCCGGGTATCGTGCACGCGGTCAGCGGCGCGATCGTGCGGGCGCGCGGCAACATCACCGAGAGCCAGCAGTTCACCAGCGCCGACACCGGCCGGTTCTTTATGCGGCTGCAGGTGGAATCCGCGGCGAGCCAGGCTGATCTCGAGGACGAGCTCGCCCCGGTCGTGCGCAGATACGCCATGGAATCCGTCATCGATGTCGTCGGGCGTCCCAAGCGCACCCTGATCCTGGCCTCGACCGCCGGAAACTGCGTCAACGACATGCTCTTCCGCCAGCGCGGGGGCCAGCTGCCTATCGAGGTTCCGCTGGTGCTGAGCAACCACGGCACGCTGCGCGACCTGGTCGGCTTCTACGGGGTGCCGTTCGAGTCGCGTCCGGTGACGGATGCCGCCGGCAAGGCGGCCTTCGAGACTCGCGTCGTCGATGCCATCACCGAGCACGACATCGAGCTCGTGGTGCTCGCCCGGTATATGCAAATCCTCTCCCCCGCACTCTGCACGCTGCTGGAAGGCCGCGCCATCAACATCCACCACTCCTTCCTGCCCGGGTTCAAGGGCGCCAACCCCTACAAGCAGGCGCACGCCCGCGGGGTGAAATTGATCGGGGCGACGGCCCACTTCGTCACGGGCGACCTCGACGAGGGTCCGATCATCGAGCAGAACGTCGTGCGGGTGGACCACTCGCGCAGCCCGGCCGAACTCGTCGCCATCGGACAGGACGAGGAGAGCCGCACCCTGACCCAGGCGGTCACCTGGTTCGCCGAGCACCGGGTCCTGCTCGACGGCGCCCGCACCATCATCTTCAGGTAGCCTCCCGCCTCTCGGTAGGATGGGGCGAGTGACCGATACGAGCGCGACGACCAGTACCAGCCCCAACGACATCGTGCGCTTCCTGCTCGAATTGTTCGCGTTCATCAGCCTGGGCATCTGGGGCTTCACCGCGTGGCCGCTGCCGTGGCCGGGCGTGCTCATGGGCATCCTCGCCCCTGCCTTCGCCATTGTGCTCTGGGCGCTGTTCCGCTCGCCCAAGGCGGTCTTCCGCCTCGACCCGTTCGGCAAGGCCATCGTCGAGATCAGCGTCTTCGGGGCCGCCGCGCTGGCCTGGTGGGACCTCGGCCTGCCGCTGGTCGCCGTGATCTTCGCCCTGGTGGCCACGGTCAGCGGCGTCATCTCGGGCCGCGCAGAACTGCGCTGAGGACGGCCGCCGCACAGTCAGGCTGCCTTGGCTCGAACGGCGCCGGAAAGACGACGACCATCCGGTTGCCGTTGGGCATGCCGTGGCCGACGTCCGGGCAGGCGCCGATGCCCGAGGCACCATTGACCTCCTGGTCTCTAACCCGATCGGGCGCTGCCAGTTGCTCCTGGCGAAGTTCGCCGCCCTCCCGCTGGGCACCATCCTGCTTGCCGAGAGGACCGGAGTCTCCCTGGTCGTGCTCGGCGCCGTGGCCGAGATGAGGTTCCCGAAGGATAACGTGGCAACCGCGATGCTGCACCGGGAACTGCTCGGGGAGAGTCGGTGCGCTGGCGCTGGCGGCCGCATCGGGCAGGACCGTGCAGAACCGGGTTGAGCCGGGTTGAGCCGGGTTGAGCCGGGTTGAGCCGGGAGGATCCCGGCCCCAAGGTTCCCCTGACGCCGGCCGAGGTTGTCAGACCAGGTGACGAACCCTCCCAAGGTTCCCCGACGCTGGTCGAGCTTGTCAAGACCCGGCGACCGGTCCTCCGGAGGTTCCCGCGACGCTGATCGAGCCTGTCGAGACCAAAGGCCAGACCCCCGCCCTACAGCCCTGTTCTCTTGCTCTGTAACACAATACGCGTCTGCTCCGGGTCGACTTCCGCCGGTGGACGCAGCCAGTACTGGGTTTTGGTGCGGGTTATCTTCCAGTGCTGATTATGCAGCAGCAAATGGTGCGGGTGGCACAGCAGCACTCCGTTGGCGAGGTCGGTGTACCCATTGTCCGTGAGCCACTCACTGATGTGGTGGGCCTCGCTCCAGGCCGGTGATCGGTCGCAGCCGACCCAAAGGCATCCGCCGTCACGCACTGCCATCGCGGCGCGCTGTGCCTCGGTGAAGAGTCGTTCGTCACGGCCGACGTTGATGATCTGACCGTCTTCGTCGAATTTGATGCCACGGGTGCCTGTGTCGCAGAGCAACCGGTCGATGGTGTCCTGCGAGATCGGGACGGGGTTGCCCTCGATCTGCCCGTGCGCGGCGGGTTCGGCCGCCTGATCCGGCCCGGTCTGCCCGGCCTGCACCGTCTGCCCCGTCTTGAGCGCCTTTTCGGTCACGATCACGCGCACCGAGGGGCGTCGCCCGCCGAACACGCGGCCGGGGTCGGCCTCGCCGGCGATCGTGAGCAGCTGCACAAGCGAGTCCGCGTTGATCTGCGCGTTGCTGCGCGGGTCGTCCTGCATCTTCTCGGCCCAGGCGGCCCGCTCCTTATCGACGAATCGCACCCCGCCGCGGCGCGGGCCGGTGATGGAGTCAAAGGTCGAAAGCACGAACTCGCCGTCTTCGGGGGCGAAGAGGCCGTTCAGGCGCACGTTCCCGTTGCTGAGCCGGTAGACCTTCAGGTAGCGGTCGTCGTGGGCCTGCTTCTCCCGGGCGGCGATGCCGGCCTCGTCAAGGTGGTCACGCATCCGTCTTGCGCGTTTGAAGACCTCGTCGGCGTTCAACGTTGACACCTCGGCCAGCAGGGACTCCAGCGCCGCTCCGAGCTTCTCGGCGGTGACGGCGGCGTCGATCTGGCCGAGGCCGGCGCGGATCGACTCGGCCGCGTCGACCGAGAGCGTGCCGGCGGTGACGGCCCGGGCGATCGGCGCCTGCCACGGCACCTTCGCGACGAATTCGGCGACCTCGACGGCATCCGTGTCGGGCGACGAGAGCACCTCCTCGACCAGCTTCTCGGCCGCCTCGGTGTCGGCCATCATCGTGCCGACTGCGACCAGTTTGTAGGCGTCACCTTTGGACGAGCCCGTCCAGTTCTGGATCAGGGCTTCCGGGGACAAGTACCCCTGCTGCGCGGCCAACCCCGAATGGCCGAGCTCCGGCCGCGAACGGTCAGCAATGGTTGCGGCCATCAACGCGGCATAGGTGTCGAGCAGACGGCGGGCGCATGCGATTCGCTTCTGACCGGCCAGCGCCTCGGCGTCGGGAAGGGCTGCGAGGTCGGCGCTCGAGGAACCCAACAGCGCGACGGCGTCGGCCGCCTGCCTGAAGTCTTCCGCGAGGTTCGTCATGTTACGAGGATACCTCGTTGCGCACATGAAGTCGAGTGTCTGTCACTATTTATTGGTGACAGTTTCGTAGCTGCATTCGACCCCTCTCGGGGCGGGACTACGCCGGGTGGGCCTGCCGCGGCATCCGCAGCGCGTAGACAGAGGTCGCGAAGAACAGCAAGGCGCCGACGCCGAAGGCTACCGGATAGGACACGCTGTCGACAAGAAAGCCGGCCGCGAGCGGGCCGACGATGGCACCCAGGTCGGAGAACATCGAGAAGACCGACACGGGTCGACCGCCACCGGCGCCGGCCGCGTCGCCGACGGATGCGGCCGGGGCGGTGCCCATGAACGCCGAGGCCACGCCGTAGAGGCAAAGCAGCGCCGTGAGCACGATGATGTTCGGCGCGAACGGGACCGCGAGGATGGTGAGCCCGGCAACCAGGAATGCCCCGATGATGGCCGGGCGACGGCCCACAGTGTCGACGAACCGCGCGGCCGGCGCGAGTGCCACCGTCTGGGCGACGGCCGCGAAGGCGAAGGCGATGCCGGTCCAGACGGTCGGACCCCGCAGCACCTCGACGACCAGCACGGGGATCAGCGCGTTGCGCACGCCGAACGAGTTCCAGCCGGTGGAGAAGTTGGCGATGCACGCCGCGCGGAACCGGGTGTCCCGCAGCACCGTTCGGAACGGGATGCGCTCGGGCGCCGGGCCGGCCGCGGCGACGACCCCACCCCGCACCGGGCGCAGCAGCACGAGCCCGAGGATGCCGGCAACGGCGAGCGTCGCGGCGTAGAAGAAGAACGGCGCGGTGAGCGAGATCGTGGCGAGGAGTCCGCCGAGCGCGGGGCCGGCCATCCCGCCGAGCAGGAACCCACCCTGGTAGAACCCGATGGCCCTGGCCCGGAATCCCGGTGCCGTGGAGCCGAGCAGGAGAGTCATGGCCGCAACCGTGAACATGGCCGAACCGACGCCGCCGGCTCCGCGCAGGAGCAGCAGCTGCGGATAGTTCTGGGCCACGCCGACCAGCCCGCTGGAAACGGCGACGATCCCGATGCCGGAGGCGAGGATCACGCGTTCGCCGGCCCAGTCGATCAGGCGCCCGGTGAACGGGCTGGAGACGAAGCGCATCAGCGCGAACGCGGAGACGACGGCGCCGATTTCCAGGTAGCCGACCCCGAAGCTGCGCACGTAGACGGGCAGCACCGGCACGACGACGCCGAAGCCCACCATCACGAAGAACGCGATCACGCCGAGCACGTAGACCTCTCGGGACAGCCGCGGCCGGCTCACGCCGAGGGTCTCGCCGCCTCGGCGCATTCG
Source organism: Cryobacterium sp. TMT1-19 (assembly GCF_004403055.1). Taxonomy (NCBI): domain Bacteria; kingdom Bacillati; phylum Actinomycetota; class Actinomycetes; order Micrococcales; family Microbacteriaceae; genus Cryobacterium; species Cryobacterium sp. TMT1-19. Next base: position 92,014 of record NZ_SOHB01000021.1, on the reverse strand, counting down.
TGCGAATCGCATTACCTCAGGGTAAGCCTTCGCTCGGTGTCCGTCCGCCGCCCGCCCAGAACCGCACCCCTGACGAATTCGACGGAGATTTTGCCCAAAACGGGTTCGAAACAGCTCGCAAGCGGCCTCGTGTCGCAAAATCTCCGTCGAATTGGTTCGACGCCGGACGCAGCGGGCTAGTCCGACCTCGCTGACGAACCTGGCGGCCGCTAGTTCTCCACCGCCACGACCGTCGAGAAGCCAGTGTCGCCGTAGCGCACCAGCCCGAGGTAATCCGTGCCCGCGGCCAGACCACTCCACGAGGCCGTGTAGGTCGCTTCAACGCCCTGCACTCCCGGGAGAGGGTTCGGGGCAACGGTGAACGCTCCGGCGCCGGCACCCGGCGCGACCGTGAAGGTGGTCAGGTCGTACCGGTCGGTGCCACTGAAGACCGACGCGACAACCTGGTAGTACCCGGCCGTCGGGTTCAGCAGGTCGACGTGTTCGTCCGTCGCCGCCGTGGCCGACTGCCAGCCTTCGATCGGCGTGCCGCCCTTGCCGCTCAACCGGTTGACCACCAGGTCAAGGTCGGCGGCGTCGGTCAGTGAATCAAGGTCGAAGCGCTGCAACACCGTTCCCGCCGGAACCTGCACGGTGAAGACGATCTCCGTTCCGGGGAGCCCCGTTCCGGTGTAGGCCTTGCCCGGGCCGCCCTTCTTCTCCCTGAGCAGCACGCCGGCCGCGAGGCCGTCGGTCGCCAGGGGGATGTCGGCGGTCGTGCCGGGCGTCACGCGGATGCCGACGGAGCCGGCCAGACCGGTTCCGTCGGCGGTGATCGGCGACTCGAGGGTGACGGGCTTGACCGCCACCGGGCTGTGCACGACGGTCGCGCCGCTGGTCCAGCTGAGCGAGCCGGTCGCGAACGTGTCGACGGGCGCATCCGTTCGGGAGAACGTCGCCGTGTAGGACTGAGTCTCCCCTGCCGCGCCGAAGGTCAGCGTGGACGGCTCGATCGTCACGTCGATGCCAGCGAGGCCGGACACCGAGGCGTCGAAGGTGCCCGCCTGGGTCGACGTCACCGTGCGGGTGATCGCCTCCGGCCGGGTGAGCGAACCGATGCCGATCGAGGCCAGGTTGAGGTTCGACGGGTCGACCGCGGTGACGGCGTCCAGGCCGCCCCCGGTGTAGCCGGCGCCCTTGATGTAGGACATCCAGTCGCTCTCCCCGTTCAGGTAGACGAGTCCCGGCGTGAAGAACTTCGTCGGGTCGACGTGGCCGGCGCCCTGCAGAAACGGGTCAGTCACGGCAGCGCCGGAGCCGGCGACCGTGTCGTAGGCGGTGGTCATGAAGGCCGATTTCACCTCGGCCGGGCTCGCGCTCGGCGTCTGGCCCAGGTAGAGGGCGGCAAGGCCCGCCACGTGCGGCGACGACATCGACGTTCCGGACAGGAACTGGTACGTGCCTGCCGCGCCCGCGGCGTTGGCACCGCCGGCGAGAATCGCAACCCCGGGCGCCGAGACGTCCGGCTTGATGATGTCACTGCCGTCGGCAAGTACCGGTCCGCGCGAGGAGAACCCGGCGACCTGCGGGGTGGGCGGAGTGGTCCCGAGCGCGTTGCCCGGCGTGAGGGTCACGGTCGCCCCGGCGGTGCCTGCGTAGGCGAAGGCCGTGGCGAACGCTTCGGCGTTGAGGTGCACCGTCGGCACCGCGTGCTGGTCGAGGTCGAGCGAGCTGGCCGTCTTGTTCACCAGCACCATGCCGATACCCCCGGCGCGCTTCACCTCGACGGACTTGGCGACCCGGTCATAGACGCCGCGCTGACAGAACACGATCGTGCCGGTCACCTTGGCCGGGTCGAGCGAGTTCGGCCCGCAGAGCAAGGGGTCTGTTCCGCGCCGGGCGGCGACGAGGTCACCGCGCACCAGCGCACCGGTCACGCCGACGGCGGGGACCGTGATCGAGCCGCCGCCATAGGCAGGGCCGCTGCCGAGGGTGGCGGTGGCCTCGTAGCTCGGAATGGTGCTGGCCGCCACGGTGGTGATCCACGGCGATGCGTTATCGAGCGTGGAGGCGTCGGGACCGGCGTTACCGGCCGACGCCGCCACGAAGATGCCGGCGGATGCCGCGCCCAGGAAGGCGACGTCGGTGGCGGAGACCGTGGTCTGGGCCGCACCGCCGCCGATCGAGAAGTTGATCACGTCGACACCGTCGGCCGTGGCCTGGTCGATCGCCGAGAGGAGGTCGCTGGTGGCGCATCCGTCGTCGTCCTGGCTGACCGGGTCGGGGCCGGACCAGCAGACCTTGTACGCGGCGATCTTCGCCGCGGGCGCAACGCCCGAGATGGTGCCGAAGTCGATGCCACCGACCGACGCGGCGACGGCGTGGTTGCCGGCTGCGGTGCCGCCGGTGTGTGAGCCGTGGCCGTCGCCGTCGCGCGGCGAAAGGTACTCGCCGACGCTTTCGGCACCGATCCGGGAGGCGCCGAACCCGTCGACGTAGTACCGGGCACCGACGATTTTGGTGCTGCAGTCGTCCGCGGTGAACTGCACACCCACGACGCAGGCGCCGGTGAAGGTGCCGCCGTCGGACTTGCCGAAGCGGATGCCGCCGTCGGCCGTGCGAAACGGAGCGTCGCCGGAGTCGGTGCCGAGGGGGCCGCCGGCGAAGGACCCGTTCTCCGGGGCGATGCCGGTGTCGATGATACCGACGACGACGCCGGTGCCGGCCGCGTCAACGCCGCCGACCGCGTCCCAGACGCCGCCGGCGCCGGCGGCGTCACCAAGCCCGAGGAAGTCGGTCGAGGACTGCGCCGTGACCCGGCGGATCGCGTCCTTCTCGACGGCGAGAACCTTTCGGTTCGCGGAGAGCGCGGCGGCCTGGGCCGTGGTGAGTTCGGCGGCGAATCCGTTGAGTGCGGTCGTGTAGGAGACGCTGACGCTCACCCCGGCGGTCGCGGCGACCCTTCTCTGCTCGGTTGCGAGGTGCGCGGCGTAAGCGGTCGCGTTCTTCGAGCTCGCGTCGAGCTGCCGGCCTGGGGCCGGCTTGGTGGCGTCGAAACCGGCGACGCCGCCGGAGTAGGCGGCGACCGCGCTGGCGGCCAGCGTGACGACGTAGCGGCCGGCCTCGAAGGCGGCGGCCGGTTTTTCGATGGCCAACCGCGGAGCCTGCTGCGGTGCGGCGCCGGCTGCGACGGTGCCGCCGACGAGGGCCGCGGTAGCCACCAGCCCGACGGTCAGGGCCACCGCGGTGGCCCGGCACAGTGCGCGCGGCGGCCGGGGGTCGAGGTCCCAGGGTGAGAAATGCCGATTTCGTGAGTTCACGTGCATCATCCAATCCGTTCAACGACGAAAGGTTGACCCCCAACGGAGGGACATGAACTTGAAGCTAGCTGAATTCGACCTCAGACTGTGCAACTTGCACGCGTTGACACCTGAACTGGGGGCATCCAGCACAATAGGGTGACGCGACTCAGCGACTCAGCGCGCCGGCCGCCGCCGGCTTGCGAGCGGCGATCTGAGCCTGCACCGAGGCGTCCCGGCGACCGCCGATCGCCCGCAACGCGTTCAGGATCGTGGCCAGGTCGACGAATTCCTGCAATAGCGCCCCCGCAGTGGCGGGAATGAAGCCGAACGCGGCCAGGACCATCAGGCCGAGGCTCAGAGCGATGCCGAGCCAGATGCTCTGCAGCGCGATCCGGATGGTGTCCTGGCCGATCGCGACCGCGCGGGCGGCGCGAGTCAGATCGTCGATCAGGATGACGACGTCGGCCGATTCGCTCGCGGCCGTGGCCCCGCGGGCTCCCATGGCGATACCGACGTCGGCGACGGCCAGCACGGGAGCGTCGTTCACCCCGTCGCCGACCATGATCACCGGGCGGTGGGCCAGGCCACGCACGGCGTTGACCTTGTCGGCGGGCAGGCAGTCCGCCTGCACCTGCTCGATCCCCACCAGCGCCGCGATGTGCTCGGCGGTGGGCCGAGCGTCGCCGGTGAGCATCACGGTGTCCCGCAGGCCGAGCGCCCGCAGATCCGCCAGAGTCTGCGGTGCGTTCTCCCGCAGCGTGTCGCTGGCGACGATGCTGCCGGCGAAGCGCCCGTCGACGGCGATGTAGATGGCCAGTTCGCCGCCCTCGATCGGGGCGGCCACGGCATCCGTCGCCCGTTCCCGGATGAACGACAGCTTGCCCACGGTGACCTCGCGGGCGCCCAGCCGGGCCACGACGCCGTGCGCGGGAACCTCGTCCGCGGTCTCCGACCCGATCAGCTCCAGCCCGCGGGTCCGGGCCGCCGCGATCACGGATGCCGCGAGCACGTGCGACGAATACTGCTCCGCGGACGCGGCGAGTGCGAGCAACTCGTCCTCGTCGAAGCCGGGCTCGGGAAGCACGCGGGCGATGGTGGGGCTGCCGTGGGTGAGCGTGCCGGTCTTGTCGAAGACCACGGTTTTGGCCCGGGAGAGCATTTCGAGCACCCCACCGCCCTTGACGATGATGCCGTTGCGGGCGGCCCGGCTCATGCCGCCCATGAAGGCGACCGGTGCGGAGATCAGGAGTGGGCAGGGGGTCGCCACCACCAGCACCTCGGCAAACCGGGCCGGGTCGCCGCTGACGATCCAGGCCAGGGCGCCGATCGAGAGCGAGACCGCAGTGAACGGCACGGCGTAGCGATCCGCCAGGCGCACCACGGGGGCCTTGCTGGCCGATGCCTCTTCGACCAGCGCGATGATCTGCTGGTACTGGCTGTCCGCGGCGGTCGCGGTGGCTCGGATGGTGGCGGCAGCCTGGCCGTTGATCGACCCGCTGAGCACGGCGTCGCCGGCTTCGCGCTCGACCGGGAGGCTCTCCCCAGTGAGCGAGGACTCGTCGAAGACTGCGCTGACGGAGACCAGAGCGCCGTCGACCGGCACGATCTCGGCGGGGCGAACGAGAAGCAGGTTGCCCGGCCGCACGTCGGTGGCCGGCACGTCCTCGACCTCGCCTTTTCCGGTGTCGGTATCGGTATCGGTATCGGTGCCGGCGCCGAGCCGGTGCGCGATCTGCGGGGCCCGCCGGAGCAGGGCGTCGAGCTCGCGCTTGGCCCGGTTCACGGCGAAGTCTTCGAGGGCCGCGCCTCCGGTGAGCATCAGCACGATGATCAGGGTGGCCACGTATTCGCCCACCAGCACCGTGGCGACGATGGCCGTGATCGCGAGCACGTCGACACCGAGGGTGCCGCGCAGCAGCCGTCGTACCATGCCGATCGTTTCGTAACCGGCGACCAGCAGGCCGAATCCACTGAACAGCCAGCGCACGGCATCCGTCTGACCGCCCAGGGCGAGCACCGCGCCGATGAGCCCGAGCAGCACGGTCGTTGCGACGAGAGGGTAACGACGAACGGCGGCGACCAGAGACGACATGGTCATATTCTTGCCTCACTCGCCGGCCTCCGCCAGCAAGGAAAGCCTCCCCTCAGGGCCGGGAAAACCCGGGAAAACGCCCAAAAAAGGGCGGCAGCCTCACCCCGCGGGTGAGACTGCCACCCTGTCGCTGCGGGTTAGGCCATGCGGGCCTGGAGGTTCTCCGCGATGGCCGCGAGGAACTCCTCGGTCGTCTGGAAGGCCTGCTCCGGGCCCACGAGAAGCGCGAGGTCCTTGGTCATCTTACCGCTCTCGACGGTCTTGATGACCACGTCTTCGAGCGTGTTGGCGAACTCGGCGAGCGCCGGGTTGCCGTCAAGCTTGGCGCGGTGCGCGAGGCCGCGGGTCCAGGCATAGATCGAGGCGATCGGGTTGGTCGAGGTGGCCTTGCCCTGCTGGTGCTGGCGGTAGTGGCGCGTCACGGTGCCGTGCGCGGCCTCGGCCTCGACGACCTTGCCGTCCGGCGTTGAGAGCACGCTGGTCATCAGGCCGAGCGAGCCGAAGCCCTGCGCGACGGTGTCCGACTGCACGTCGCCGTCGTAGTTCTTGCAGGCCCAGACGTAACCGCCCTCCCACTTCATAGCAGAGGCGACCATGTCGTCGATCAGGCGGTGCTCGTAGCTGAGGCCGGCCGCGTCGTAGCGGGCCTTGAACTCGGCGTCGAAGATCTCCTGGAAGATGTCCTTGAAGCGGCCGTCATAAGCCTTGAGGATCGTGTTCTTCGTCGACAGGTAGACCGGGTACTTGCGCTCGAGGCCGTAGTTCAACGACGCGCGGGCGAAGTCGCGGATGGAGTCGTCGAGGTTGTACATCCCCATCGCGACGCCGCTGCCGGGGGCCTGGAATACCTCGAACTCTTGCGGGGCCGAGCCGTCCTTCGGGGTGAAGGTCATGCTGAGCGTGCCCTCGCCCTCGAAGCGGAAGTTGGTGGCCTTGTACTGGTCGCCGAACGCGTGGCGGCCGATGATGATCGGCTTATTCCAGCCCGGCACGAGGCGCGGGATGTTCGAGATGATGATGGGTTCGCGGAAGATGGTGCCGCCGAGGATGTTGCGGATGGTGCCGTTGGGCGACGCCCACATCTTCTTCAGGCCGAATTCCTCGACGCGCGCCTCGTCGGGCGTGATGGTCGCGCACTTGACGCCGACGCCGTGCTTCTGGATGGCGCGGGCCGAGTCGATCGTGATCTGGTCGTCGGTCTCGTCGCGCTTCTGGATCGACAGGTCGTAATACTCGAGGTCGATGTCGAGGTACGGGTGGATCAAGGTCTCCTTGATCGCGTGCCAGATGATGCGGGTCATCTCGTCCCCGTCGAGCTCGACGACAGTGCCTTCAACCTTGATCTTCGCCAATGGAAATCTCCTCAGAATATCGGGGGGCAAGAATAGCCACACCGATTCTAGTGGAGCGACGTAACTATCTTGACATCGAGACAGTTTCCGGATCTTCCGGATGGGCCACCCCCACGCTCTGTCGTCCGAAAACCCGACTACCGGCCGGCTCCGGTGCACGTTAGCCTGTTCGCATGGGTGAACTACGACTGGAAGAACTGTCCGCGCGCAACATCGTCGCGGCGAACAGCCTGAGCCTGAAACCGGGCCAGGAGCAGTTCATCGCCCCCGTCTCCTACGCGGTCGCGGCGTCCGTCATCAACCCTGCTACCGCCTGGCAGCGCGTCGTTCTGCTGGACGGCGAGGTTGCCGGCTTCATCCACGGAAACTTTGACCCCGACTCACCGCACGAAGAATTCCGTGCCTGCATCTGGCGCATCAACGTGGACGCGGAGGCCCAGGGCAAGGGTGTCGGCAAGTTCGCCGCAGACGCACTCGCCGCCGAGGCCCGCAAGCGCGGCTTCGACCACATCACCGTGATCTGGGAACCCGGCGAAGAGGGGCCGGAGTCGTTCTTCCACCGCCTCGGCTTCAGCGACATCGGCCAAACCGACTACGGCGAGACCATCGGCGCATTGCAGCTCTGACTCGCAGCCGATGACGGATGCCGGCACCCGGGAACCTGCCTTCGTCACGCACGTTCTCGGAATCGTGGAGTCGATCCCGGCCGGTCGCGTGATGACCTACGGTGACGTCGCGGCCGTGCTCGGCTCCCGTGGAGCCCGCCTGGTCGGGCAGATCATGGCGCGCCACGGCGCCGCGCTGCCCTGGTGGCGTGTGATCCGGGCCGGCGGACGCCCGCCGATCGGGCACGAGGAGCGCGCGCTCCCCCACTACACCGCGGAGGGCACCCCGTTGAAGCCCGGGGCATACGGCTACCGCATCGACTACGCGGCGGCGCGCTGGAGGCCCGCATAGCGATCACCGCCCGGGGTTGCCCGCAATGCTTGGTTCGAGGCTGCGCCGGATGCTACCGTTTTTCATGGACAGCGAAAGCACAGCCGCACACACCGCCCTCGATCCCGTCGTCACCGACCCGGGCGCCTACCGAGTACTGCTTGAGAACGACCGCGTTCGCGTGCTCGAGTTCCTCGACGCTCCCGGCGATGAGACCAATCCCCACGAGCATCCCGACAGCGTCATGATCACGCTCAGCGCCTACGCCCGGCGCCTGTCATCGGAGGGCCGCGAAATCGACGTCGAGCTGCCCGCCGGCGAGACCCGCTGGCTGCCGGCCCAGGAGCACGCCGGCGTGAACGTCGGCCGCACGCCGACGCACGCGATCTTCGTCGAACTCAAGGAATCACCCGCGATCCCGCGGGATCCCAGCTACCACCCGCTCGGACCGGTCGCCTCCAACCGCCCCCTGACGGGCACGCCGCTCTCCGACGACTCGAGCGACGAGGAGAAGGCCTGGGGGTTCGCCTAACCGCTCGCGCCGCGAGTCGCGTCGCCGATCACACCAGCGAGTCGCGCCAGGCGGCGTGCAGCTGCGCGAACCGGCCGGTGCCGGCGATCAGCTGGTCGGGCGTGCCGTCTTCGACGATGCATCCGTGCTCCATCACGAGCACCCGGTCGGCGATCGCCACGGTCGACAGGCGATGCGCGATGATCACGGCGGTGCGTCCCCCGAGCAGTGTCTGCAGCGCCTGCTGCACAAGACGTTCGCTCGGGATGTCCAGACTCGAGGTGGCCTCGTCGAGGATGAGCACCGCCGGGTCGGCCAGGAACGCCCGAGCGAACGAGATAAGCTGCCTCTGCCCGGCGGAGACGCGCCCGCCGCGCTTGTTCACGTCGGTGTCGTACCCGTTCGGCAGCCCCGCGATGAAGTCGTGCGCGCCGACCGCTTGCGCCGCCGCCACGATCTCGGCGGGCGTCGCATCCGGTTTGCCGATCGAAATGTTGTCGGCGACCGAACCGCTGAACAGGTAGGCCTCCTGGGTGACCATGACGATCGCTCGGCGCAGGTCCTTGGGGTGCAGGTCGCGCAGGTCGACGCCGTCGAGGGTCACCTGACCCTCCGACGGGTCGTAGAAACGCGCCATCAGCTTGGCCAGGGTGGACTTGCCGGCCCCGGTCGACCCAACCAGGGCGATGGTCTGCCCGGCCGGGATCGTCAGGTCGAACTGCGGCAGGATGACCCGGTCGCTCTGGTATTCGAATTGCACGTTCTCGAACGAGACCGCACCCTTTGCCGCCCAGAGGTCGACCGGCGTCACCGGGTCCGGCACACCGGGATGCTCCTCAAGCACCCCGGAGATCTTCTCCAGCGCCGCGGCGGCCGACTGGTAGGAGTTGTAGAACATCGCCATCTCCTCCATCGGGTCGAAGAACCGGCGGGTGTAGAGCAGGGCCGCGAGCAGCGCGCCGATATAGAGCTGGCCGTCGACGACGCGGAACCCGCCGACCAGGAGCACGACCGCGACGGCCACGTTCCCGATCAACACGAGACCCGGATCGAAGATGCCGAACAGCTGGATGACCCGCTCATTCACCTTGCGGTAGTCCTCGACCAGTTCGCCGAACACCTTCTCGTTGCGTTTTTCCGCCCGGAAGGCTTTGACCGCACGGATGCCGGTCATGGTCTCCACGAACTGCACGATCAGGCTCGCCGACGCCGTTCTCGACCGGCGGAAGAGCGTTTGCGAGCGCACCTGGAACCAGCGGGTGAGCAGCGCCAACGGCACGATCGACGCGAGCAGGACGAGCCCGCTCGTCCCGTCGAGCAGGAACAGTGCGATCGCGGTGAACACCATGTACAGCAGCCCCTGCACGAGCTGGTTGATGCCCGAGTCCAGCAGTTCCCGGATGGCGTCGAGGTCGCTGGTCTGCCGGGAGATGATGCGCCCCGAGGTGTACGACTCGTGGAATTCGAGGCTCAGCCGCTGCGTGTGCAGGAAGACCCTCTTGCGCAGGTCGATCAGCACGGCCTGGCTGATCCGCGCCGACATGATCGTGTACCAGGCGATCAGGATGGCCCCGACCACGCCCGTGGCTAGGTAGACCAACCCCGTGGCGGCCAGCGGCACCCAGTCCTGCTCCATCAGCGCGGGCAGACCGCGGTCGATCCCGAACGCGATCAGGGCCGGGCCGGCCACCTGCGCGGCCGTGGACACGACCACGATCAGCATTGCCGCGAGGACCGAAAAGCGCACCGGGTGCAGCAGCGACCCGAGCAGACGCAGCGACCGGCCCCGGATCTGCTTGCTCTCCGCGGCGGTGAAGTTGCTGCGGTCTTCGCCCTCGACACCGGTGACGCTCATCGCGCCGCCTCCTCTCGTGCGGACTCTCGTCGTTCTTCGTCTTCCAGGCTCGAGATGACGAACTTGTAGTGTTCGCTCTCGCGGAGTAAATCGGAGTGCCGTCCGATCGCGGTGACACGCCCGTTCTGGAGCAGCGCCACCCTGTCGGCGAGCATCACGGTGGACGGCCGGTGCGCCACGATCAGCGCCGTGGTCGCGGAGAGCACCTCGCGCAGCGCGGCTTCGACAAGGGACTCGGTGTTCACGTCGAGCGCCGACAACGGGTCGTCGAGCACGAGCACGGCGGGTTTCGCCGCCACCGCTCGCGCGAGCGCGATCCGCTGCCGCTGGCCGCCGGAGAGGCTCATCCCTTCCTCTCCGACGAGCGTGTCCACGCCCTCCGGGAGGTCGTGGGCGAAGCCGGCCTGGGCGACCATGAGCGCCTCCTCGAGTGCGGCATCCGCTTCGGACGAGCGCTCGGCCCACTCCGGACGGCCGAGCAGCACGTTGTCGCGCACGGATGCCGAGAACAGCGTCGCATCCTCGAACGCCATCGACAGGTGGCGACGCAGTTCCTCGCGGCCGAGGGAGCGCACGTCGACCCCGTCGAGGGTCACCGCCCCCTCCGTCACGTCGTAGAGGCGGGTGGTGAGCGCCGTCAGGGTGGACTTGCCGGAGCCGGTCAGACCGACGAGAGCCATGGTCTCCCCCGGTTCGAGCACCAGGTCCACGCCGTCGAGCAGGTCCGGGAAGCGGCTCGGCGAGTCGGGGTAGCGGAAGTGCACGTTCTCGAACGCGAGGCGGCCGCGGGGCCGGTCGACAGTGACGGGATGCTCGGGGTCCGTGATCGCGTTCGGCGCGTCGAGCACGTCGAAGAACCGGTCGGTCGCGGTGCGGGCATCGAAGGTCATCGACAGCAGGAACCCGACCGACTCGATCGGCCAGCGCAGCACGGTGGCCGTGGCGAAGAAGGCCACGAGCCCGCCCACGCTGAACTCGCCCTGGCCAGCCAGCCAGACACCGGCGACGAGGCAAAGGGCGAAGGCCACATCCGGGATCATCAGCAGCCACAGCCAGATGCCGGCGATGGCGCGCGCCTTCTCGATCTCGGTGCCGCGCAGGCTCTCGGCCTGGTCGGAGAAGTTCTTCAACGCGAACTTGCCTCGCCCGAAGGCCTTGAGTACCCGGATGCCGTGCACCGACTCTTCGACGGCCGTCGCGAGGTCGCCGGCCTGGTCCTGGCTGCGCCGCGCAACGACGGAGTATTTCTCCTCGAACAGGTAGCCGACGATCCACAGCGGCACGGAGCAGACGAGGAAGATGAGGCCGAGGATCCAGTTCATCGACACCAGGATGGCGGCGCCGATCACAACGGTGACGACGTTCACGATGAGCAGCACGAGCCCGAACGAGATCCAGCGGCGGATCAGGTTGAGGTCGCTGACGGCGCGGGAGAGCAGTTGGCCGCTCGGCCACTTGTCGTGGAATGTGACCGGGAGGTCCTGCAGCCGGGCGTAGAGGGCGTTGCGCATCCGGGCCTCGATGTGGGTGCCGGGGCCGAGAACGAACCAGCGGCGCAGTGCGATCAGCACCGCCTCGATCACGCCGAGGGCGAGTACCACGATGACGGCCGGCCAGATCTGGGCGGCGTCCTGCTGAGTCAGGGCACCGTCGACGAGGCGCTGCAGCACCTGCGGGATGGCGAGCGCCACGAGCGCCGCCAGCAGGGCGGCGAGCATGCCGAGGGCCAGCCGCGGCAGGGCCGGCCGGGCGAAGGGGTAGAGGCGCAGCAGCACCTGGAGTGTGTTCCTCCGGGGCAGGTCAACGGGGTCGGTTCCCGCTGCGGGGTCGGGGTCGGGCGGATGGCTGTGGTCGGTGAGCGTGGTCACGAGTGAGTCCTGAACGAGTCTGGTTCCGGTGAACGGCGGCGCGCGGCGCCGGGAGGCCGACGACGAGCACGTCGGCCGGCGGGGGTGGAAGCCGTAGCTTCCGGGAGCAGCATGGCTGCCGGCCTGCGGGGCGGAGCCGGTCGCTGGGTGTCAGCGGCCCGGAGTCAGGCCCGAGGCGGGGCGGGAGATCGCGGGAGGGGGCCGGCTAAGCGGCGCGCGGGAACGAGGTGGCTGCGCCAAAGCGCGCGCCGTCGTTCGCAGACGTTGCGATGGTGAACGATGCTGTCTTGGTCATGTCGGCCTCCTGAGCGCGTGGTGTCTGAGCTGTGCCCCCCTGATCAGGCAGCTTTTCAGACTACGGTTCCGTGGCCTCGGGCGCAAGCGCCGAATTCGGGGATCGGGATTCAGCGCACCCGTACGCTCAGGCAGGTATCGCAGCCCTCGAGCTTCTCGAAGTCGGAGATGGGTGGCTCGGATTCGGCGCGCCGGTCATGCGCCGCTCCGCGCGTGGCGTGCCGTGCGCGGAGCGGCGCAGCACGCGCGCACCGCCAGCGAAGCGACCGGGGAGCTGCCCGGGGCGGCTACCGCGGGCGGGCGGCATCCAGCCGCGCGGCAGCGAGGCGCTCTGCGGCGGCGAGCGTTGTGATGCCTTGCTCGCGGGCATCCGTGAAGATCTGCGCGACGACATCGCCGATCGCGGCGACCCGCTCGGTCACGACGGCCCGGTCGGCGTTCGGCTCCGAGGCCAGGGCCAGGTAGATGACGCCGCCGGCGTTCACGACGAAGTCGGGTGCCCAGAGGATGCCCCGCGCGTCTAGCTGGGCGGCACCCTCCGGCTGGGCGAGCTGGTTGTTGGCGGCCCCGACCACCCCGAGCACGTTGAGTTCACCGATCACCCGGGCGGTGAGCACCCCGCCGAGCCCGCAGGGCACGAACAGGTCGGCCGGCACGTGGTGCACCTCGTCGACGGGGACCCAGGTCGCGCCGAGGCTGGCGGCGAACTGCTGCTTGCCGAGGTTGACGTCGCTGACCGTGAGGCGGGCCCCGGCGGCGGCGAGCTCGCCGGCAAGGCGGCCGCCGACCTGGCCGAGGCCGGAGATGACGATGTGCCGGCCGGACACCTCGCGGCTGCCGAACAGGGCGTCGAGGGTGGCGAGCACGCTGGCATAGACGCCGGCCGCGGTCGCGTCGGCCGGTTCGCCCACGCCGCCGCTGGCGGCCGGGAGACCGCAGACGTGGTCGGTGCGTTCCTTCACGATGGCCATCGACTCGGCGTTCGTGCCGACGTCCTCGGCCGTCATGTACGCGCCGTCCAGACTCTCGATGGCGTCGCCGAGGTCGAGCATGACGTCACGCCGCTCCGCCTCGCTCAACTCGGTGCCGAGCGGCACGTGGATCACGGACTTGCCGCCGCCCAGGTTCAGCCCGGCGGCCGCGTTCTTCAGCGTCATGGCCGCGGACAGGCGCAGGGCGTCGGCGACGGCATCCGTCCAGTTCTCGTACTGCCACAGGCGGGCGCCGCCGAGGGCCTGGCCGAGCCGGGTGGAGTGCACGGCCACGGTGATCACGAGGCCCGAACGGATGCCGGTGGTGATCAACACGCGCTCGTGCGTGAATGGGAGGCCGATCAGGGCATCCAGCGAGGTGGTGGGGTGCGTGAGCGTCATGGGGTGGTTCTCCTCGCTGGTCGGCCTTGTGGGCTGGCTGTGCCGCCGCGATCGTGACGCGTCGACTGCACCAGAATAGCCGCGCGACTCCCCGACTGCGCGTCGTGACCGGCGGCGCGTCAGCGCTTCTCGGCCGGACCCTCCTGCACGGGGATGGTCGCGGTGAACTCGGCCGCCCGCGCCTTGGCGTTCTCGTCGCCGGAGAACAGCCCGATGGGCGCGGTGACGGGGTGGGCCGACGGCGCGGCGCGCGCGGGAACCTCCGCACGCGGGGGTTCCCGCCGCAGTTCCATCCGTCCCACCGGCAGTGCCTCGGGGTTGTGCGTGTTGAGCCAGTCGATCAGGTTCTCGCGCACGAGGCAGCGGAGGTCGAACAGGGTGGGAGCGTCGGCGGCGGAGACCAGCACGCGCACGCGCACGAAGCCGCCCACGGCATCCGTCACCTGGAGCACGACCACGCGGCCGTCCCAGAGCTCGGTCTGCGCGACGATGCGGTCGAGTTCCACGCGCATGCCGGCTGGGTCGACACGCCAGTCGAGGTCGAACTCGACCGCGCCGAGCAACTCGCTGTTGTGCCGGGTCCAGTTCTGGAACGGGTTGGTGGTGAAGTAGGTCGACGGCAGCACCATGCGGCGGTCGTCCCAGATGTGCACGACCACGTAGGTGAGGGTGATCTCCTCGATCTTGCCCCACTCGGTCTCGACGATGACCACGTCGTCGACCCGCAGGGCGTTGTTGAAGGCCAGCTGGATGCCGGCGAACACGTTCGCGAGAGTGGACTGCGCGGCCAGGCCGGCCACGACGCTGAGCAGACCGGCTGAGGCGAACAGACTCGCGCCCAGGGTCGCGGCGCCGGGGATGCTGAGCAGCACGGCCCCGATCGCGCAGATGACGATCACGGCGACGCCGATGCGCCGCAGCATCCGCAGCTGGGTACGCACCCTTCTCGCGACGCGGTTGTCGCGCACGTCGATGCGGTAGCGGGCGGCCGCCACCTCCTCGAAGAAGTAGAGCAGCGCGCAGACCAGCCAGGTGGACGCGGCGATGAAGAGGGCCCGGAAGAAGAAGTCGACCAGTCGTTCGATCCCCTCGGAGGTCTGCAGGAACAGCGTGTGAACGGTCCAGATCGCGCCCACCAGCAGCATCAACCGGAACGGCACCCTGACCAGGCCGACCAGCGTGCGCGCCCAGGCTTCCTTGCGGCCCACCACCCGGAAGACCAAGGCGATGATCGCCGTGATCGCCACCGCGGCCACGACCGCGACCGCCAGGGCGACGAGGTAGCCGGTCTGGATGAATCCCTCGAGGTCTGGCACGGCGTTCCTTCCTGCCGGGACGGGTCTGGCGAAGCCACGGTTCCTTCAATCGTGCCAGATTCCGTGGCCGCACCGGGGCTGCCCCGATGAACGCCTAGTGGAAGAAGTGGCGCTCCCCGGTGAAGTACATGCTGACGCCGGCATCCGCGGCCGCCTGGATGACCTCGGCGTCGCGCACGGAGCCGCCGGGCTGCACAACGGCGGTGACGCCCGCGTCGAGCAACACCTGCAGGCCGTCCGCGAACGGAAAGAACGCGTCCGAGGCCGCGACCGAGCCGGCCGCCCGGTCGCCGGCCCGCAGCACCGCGAGGTGGCAGGAGTCGACCCGGTTGACCTGGCCCATTCCGACGCCCACGGATGCCCCGCCGCGCGCCAGCAGGATGGCGTTCGACTTCACGGAGCGGCAGGCCTTCCACGCAAACTCGAGGTCCGCCCGGGTGGCCGCGTCGACCTCGTCGCCGGCCGCGAGGGT
This sequence comes from Cryobacterium sp. TMT1-19, assembly GCF_004403055.1. NCBI lineage: Bacteria > Bacillati > Actinomycetota > Actinomycetes > Micrococcales > Microbacteriaceae > Cryobacterium > Cryobacterium sp. TMT1-19. Next base: position 76,664 of record NZ_SOHB01000021.1, on the reverse strand, counting down.
CCAGGTCGACGAGTCGAGGTTGTCGAACGTGTCGGACTCCTGCACGAGCAGGCCGCCAGAGATCTGGCGCAGTTCGAGCGAGGATCGGTGGTAGTCAACCGGAAGCTCGAGCAGGCGGATGTTCTTCTTGGCGCTGAGCAGCTCGAACGCGGCCGGCTCGAAACCCGGGGCGACGAGCACCTCAGTGAAGATCTGACTGACGGTCTCGGCCATGCCGAGGGTGACCGTGCGGTTGGCCGCGATGACGCCGCCGAACGCGGAGATCGGGTCACAGTCGTGCGCGCGGTGGTGCGCGGAGGCGATCGCGTCGGGCGCCTTGGGGTTGGCGACGGCGATGCCGCAGGGGTTGGCGTGCTTGATGATGGCGACGGCCGGTGCGACGAAGTCGTAGGCGGCGCGCACGGCGGCATCCGCGTCGACGTAATTGTTGTACGACATCTCCTTGCCGTGGCGCTGCACGGCCTGCGCGATGCCCTGGCCGCCCTCGCCGAGGTAGAGGGCCGCGGCCTGGTGCGAGTTCTCGCCGTAGCGGAGCACCGCACTGCGGGTGGCCTCGATGACGAGGGTCTCGGGGAACGGCATCTCCTCGGAGAGGGCCTCGCCGATCACGGCGTCGAACTCCTCGAGGATCTCCTCGTTGAGGGCCGCGGCGTCGTCCTGCCACTGGTCGTAGACGTTCTCCGTGAACCAGGCGGAGACGCTCAGGTCGTAGCCGGCGGTGTGCTCGAAGGCGAGCGAGGCCAGCTTCTGGCGCAGCGTCAGTGGGGTGCCGCCGGCCTCGACGGCTGCGATGATCTCGTCGTAGTTGTCGGGGTCCACCACGATGGCGACGTTGGCGTGGTTCTTGGCCGCGGCGCGCACGAGGGCAGGGCCGCCGATGTCGATCTGCTCGATCACGTCGGCCGGGACCGCACCCGACAGGGCGGTCTCGACAAACGGGTACAGGTTCACGACGACGAGCTGGAATGCGGCGATGCCGAGGTCGGCGAGCTGCGCCTCGTGCGCCTCGAGGCGCAGGTCGGCGAGGATACCGGCGTGCACTCCCGGGTGCAGGGTCTTGACCCGGCCGTCGAGGGATTCGGGGAAGCCGGTGACGGCGGAGACATCCGTCACGTCGTGGCCGGCGGCGCGGATGAAGGCCGCCGTCGAACCGGTCGACACGATTTCGACGCCGGTCGCCGCGAGAGCTGCGGCCAGTTCGACCAGACCGGTCTTGTCGCTCACCGAGATGAGGGCGCGCTGCACGGGCACGACGTCGCGGTGGCGGTACAGGCTCGGGGCGTTAGTGGGACCGCTCATATGTGGGGATGCTCCTTGAGATCGACGTGTCCGTTGGCGATATCGAGCACGGCCTGCACCAGCAGGCGACGCTCGACGATTTTGATGCGGTCGTGCAGGGATGCCTGGGTGTCACCGTGCAGCACCGGCACCCGTTCCTGCGCGATGATCGGTCCGTCGTCGACGCCCGTGTCGACCACGATCAGGCTGGCGCCGCTTTCGGCGACCCCGGCGGCGAGCGCGTCACGCACCCCGTGCGCCCCGGGGAATTCGGGCAGGTAGGCCGGATGTGTGTTGAGCAGGTTCGGGGTCAGCGCCGCCACCACCCGGGGCGGCAGCAGGCGCATGAAGCCGCTGAGCACGATGAGGTCGGCGTCCCACTGCTGGATCTGCGCGAGGAGCTCGTCGCCCCAGGCCTCCCGGGACGGATGCGACGTGTACGGCACCGTGAAAGTGGAGATGCCGTATTCCTCGCCGAGCACGAGCCCGTCGGCGTCCCTGTCGGAGCCGATGGCCACCACGCGGGCCGGGTATTCGGCGTCGCGGCAGGCCTCGAGCAGGGAGCGAAGGTTGGATCCCCCGCCGGAGATCAATACGACCAAGTTCAGCACGGGAGAAGCCTACCGGCGAGGGAGCGCGGCGCGCAGCCGGCCGAGGAGACGACCGACCCCGCTAGTCCCACTGCGCGCGGCACGTGACGCGGTTGCCGGCTTCGTGCCCGGCTTCGTGCCCGGCTTCGTTCCCGGCATTCCGCCCGTCGCACCGTGCCCGGAGCCGTTCGCGCCGACCGGGGGCGCGGGAGTCAGGAGACCGAGGCAGGCCGCGATGCCGACCTCGAGCGCGACCAACGCCCCGACCAGCAGCGGGTTCGGGCCGACCTCGACAAGACGGCCCGGGCCGAGAGCTCCGCCCGACCACCAGGCCAGCAGCCCGAGCAGCACACCGGTGACGAACCCGGTGCCGAGGCCCGTGAGGAGCCGTTCCGAGATGGAAGGAGGGACATCCGCGGTCGCCCGCTGCCTCAGGATGACGGCGGCGAGGAAACCGACCAGCAGCGGCACGAGCAGGCCGACGAACCCGAACGCCAGGCTGCCCTGCGGCAGCCCGCCGAGGATCGGCAGGCCCGGTACGGCGCCGAGCGAGGTGCCGACCGGGGACACGCTGGTGCCCACGCCTACCGCGATGCCGGGTCCGGCAAACCAGGCCGCGGCCCAGATGACCAGGTTCGGGATCAGCGAAAGCTGCAGGAGTGTGAGCGCGATGCCGCCCAGGACGCCGGCCTGCACGGTCTCGTAGAGTCCGATGATGGTGGCGTAGCTGGTCAGGATCAGCACGAAAACGGTGATCCCGGAGACGCAGAGGATACCGGCGGCCGCGGCCGCTCCGCTCCGCAGCGCCGCGGCGGCGCCCGCGCGCACCGCGACCGGGAGCAGGCCGGCTGCGGCACCCGTGCTGCTGGTGTTGCTGCTGGTGTTGCTGGTGTTGCTGGTGCCATTGAGGCCGTGGACGCTCTTGCCGGCGCTGCTGCCGGCGCCGGAACCGCTGACGCTGGCGACGTTGCCGGCGCTGTCGGCACTGCTGCCGGTTGCGCCGCGGCCCGCGCCCCGGACGACTCCCGGGAGGCGGCCGGGCAGGCCGGGGATGCTACCGATCAGGCGGCCCAGCTGACCCTGGCCGGCGCCGATCAGAACGCCGGCGGCGAAGATGAGCGGAGGCAGAACCAGACCCTGTACCGTCTGGGGGCGCACGGCATCCGTGCCGGCCGACAGCACGAGCAGAGCGGTCAGCAGCGCGTAGCCGGCGATGGCGCCCGTCACCCCGACCCAGCGGTAGGGGGTTTCCGCCGCCCGGCGGCCGGTGCGCAAGCCGAAGAGCACGGCCATCAGCGCGAAGCCCAGCAGTGCGATCGTGATCGGGAACGCGGCGTCCGAGCCGGGCAGGTTCAGGGCGGCGACGAGGGTCGGGTCGAGTTGGACGACCAGGTCGACGCCGTTGCCGACGAGCCAGACGTCGACCGCGGCACGCCAGAACACGAGCCAGTTGACGGCCATGTCGAACTGCGTGGCCCACAGAACCGTGAGCGGAACGAGCGCGATTCCGACCCCGATGGCTACGACAATGAGCGCGTCGAGCGCGGCAAGCAGGGCGGTCGTTAAGCGTTTCATCCGATCGGAGCCTACCGTTTCCGCCGCCCCGGCTCCCCTGCCCCCCGCCGCGCGCTGACGAATTCGACGGAGATTTTGCTCGATCCAGGCTGAAACGGATGTTTCGGGCCGGTTCTGACCAAAATCTCCGTCGAATTCGTTCGGGCCCAGGGCACGGCAGAGGCACGGCAGAGGCAGGGCGGCAAAGGAACGGCAGGCGGCAGGCAGAGGAACGGCAGGCTCGCCGGCCGCGGCCGACAACGCGTCAGGGCCCGCCTGGTGAGGCGGGCCCTGTCGTTCGGTGCCGGTGCAGCGATGCCGGTTACAGCGCCGCGAGAACCTCACGCAGCAGGGTGGCGGTCTCGCTCGGCGTCTTGCCGACCTTGACCCCGGCGGCCTCGAGGGCCTCCTTCTTGCCCTGGGCGGTTCCGGCCCCGTTGGAGACGATGGCGCCGGCGTGGCCCATGGTCTTGCCCTCGGGGGCGGTGAAGCCGGCTACGTAGCCGACAACGGGCTTGGTGACGTGGGCCTTGATGTACTCTGCCGCCTTCTCCTCGGCGTCGCCGCCGATCTCTCCGATCATGACGATGGCGAGCGTCTCGGGGTCAGCCTCGAACGCCTCGAGCGCGTCGATGTGCGTTGTGCCGATGATGGGATCGCCGCCGATGCCGATGGCGGTGGAGAAGCCGAGGTCGCGCAGTTCGTACATCATCTGGTAGGTCAGGGTGCCCGACTTGGAGACGAGGCCGACCGGGCCCTTGCCGGTGATGTTCGCCGGCGTGATGCCCACGAGCGCCTCACCGGGGGTGATGATGCCGGGGCAGTTCGGACCGATGATGCGGGTCTTGTTGCCCTTGGCGTTGTTGTAGGCCCAGAACTCGGCCGAGTCCTGCACGGGCACACCCTCGGTGATGATGACGAGCAGCGGGATGCCGGCGTCGATGGCTTCGATGACGGCGTCCTTGGTGAAGGCCGGCGGCACGAACGCGATGGAGACATCCGCGCCCGTCTTTTCGATCGCCTCGGCAACCGTGCCGAACACGGGCAGCTCAACGCTGCCGTGCACGACGGTGGTGCCGGCCTTGCGAGCATTCACGCCGCCGACGACCTGGGTGCCGGCCCTCAGCATGAGGGCGGTGTGCTTGGTGCCCTCACCGCCGGTGATGCCCTGCACGATGACCTTGGAGTCCTTGTTGAGGAAGATTGACATGTTCGAAAATCCCTTACTTCGCGGCGTGGGCGAGTTCGGCGGCCTTGGCGGCACCCTCGTCCATGGTGGCGGCCAGTGTGACGAGCGGGTGGTTGGCCTCGGTGAGGATGCGACGGCCTTCCTCGACGTTGTTGCCGTCGAGGCGCACAACGAGCGGCTTGTTGGCGGCGCTGCCCAGTTCGGCGAGCGCGCCCACGATGCCCTTGGCCACAGCGTCACAGGCGGTGATGCCGCCGAAGACGTTGACGAACACGGCCTTGACCTGCGGGTCACCGAGGATGACGTCGAGGCCGGCGGCCATGACCTCGGCGGATGCTCCGCCCCCGATATCGAGGAAGTTGGCAGGCTTGACGCCGCCGTGGTTTTCGCCGGCATAGGCGACGACGTCCAGGGTGCTCATCACGAGTCCGGCGCCGTTGCCGATGATGCCCACTTCGCCGTCGAGCTTGACGTAGTTGAGGTCGTTCTCCTTGGCCTTCGCCTCGAGCGGGTCGGCAGCGGCCGCGTCCTCGAGGAGGGCGTGCCTCGGGTGGCGGAAGCCGGCGTTTTCGTCGATCGTGACCTTGCCGTCGAGGGCGATGACGTCGCCCTCTTCGGTCAGCACGAGCGGGTTGACCTCGACCAGGGTCGCGTCTTCACCCGTGAATACGTTGTAGAGCTGCACGAAGACGGGTGCGACCTTGTCGACGAGGTCGGCTGGGAACTTCGCGTCGACCGCGATCTGACGGGCCGTGTCCAGGTCGATCCCGGCAATCGGGTCGATGGCCGTGTAGGCGAGCGCTTCGGGCTTCTCGACAGCGAGAACCTCGATCTCCACGCCACCCTCGTAGCTCGCGAGCGAGAGGTAGGAGCGGTTGGTGCGGTCCAGCAGCACGGAGAAGTAGAACTCCTGCGCAATGCGGGCTCCGCCGGCCACCATGACCCGGTTGACGGTGTGGCCCTTGATGTCGAGTCCGAGGATGGCGCGCCCGGCGGCTTCAGCGTCGTCGGGGGTCTTCGCCACCTTCACGCCGCCGGCTTTGCCGCGGCCGCCGACCTTGACCTGGGCCTTGACGACAACGACGCCGCCCAACTTCGCGGCCGCGGCACGCACCTCCTCCGGAGTGTCCGCGATGATGCCCGGCAGAACCGGGACTCCATACTGTTCAAACAGGTCTCGTGCCTGATATTCGTAAAGATCCACGCTGCTCTTCCAATCCGCGTCGTAGCGTTCCTGCAAGGTCTTGAGGGGCAAGGGCACGGATGCCCGCGCCGCAGATAGCTCGACATCAAGACATACGTACCATTCCAAACTCTATCGGTCCCCGCCGACATCGCGAACACGCCGTGCGCCGCACGTCGGTCGCCGTGAAGTTGCCGCCGTGAGGCAAGCCAGTCCTTGCTGGCGCGGCACGCATCCGCCTGCTTGGATTCAGTCATGACTGAACCCGAACACGGCGTCGATCCCCACTCCGCCGACCATGCCTCGCGCCTGAACTGGCTGCGGGCCGGCGTGCTCGGAGCCAACGACGGCATCGTGTCGGTTGCGGCCCTGGTGGTCGGCGTCGCGGCGGCGACCACGGATGCCTCGGCGATCCTGATCGCGGGCGTCGCCGCCCTGCTCGCCGGCGCGATCTCGATGGCCCTGGGCGAGTACGTCTCGGTGAGCAGCCAGCGCGACACCGAGCGCGCCCTGATCGCCAAGGAGACCTGGGAACTCGAGAACATGCCCGAGCAGGAGCTCGCCGAACTGGCCGACCTTTACCAGGCAAAGGGGCTCACCCCCCGGACGTCGAAGCAGGTGGCCCTCGAGCTGACCGCGCACGACGCCCTCGCCGCGCACCTCGAGGTGGAACTCCACATCGGCGCCGACGAGCTGTCGAACCCGTGGCACGCCGCCTACGCCTCCGCCATCGCGTTTACGGTCGGCGCGAGCCTGCCGCTGCTGGCGGTGCTGCTGCCGCCGCCGGAGTGGCGCCTGCCGGCCACCTTCCTCGCCGTCGCGATCGCCCTGGTCATCACCGGCTGGCTGAGCTCCTACCTCGGCGGCAGTCCGAAAGCCCGCGCGATCTCCCGGGTGCTCGTCGGCGGCCTGCTCGCGCTCGGAGTCACCTGGGCGATCGGCTCCCTGCTCGGCACCGCGGTCTGATCGGCACCGCGGCCGGATCGGCAACGCGACCGGATCGGCACCGCGGTCTGACCCTCCGGGCCCCCGTAGGCTGGAAGCATGGCAATCCAGCAGAGCAGTCGGTCCAGTCTCCTCCTCGCGGCGGGACTCGACGCCGCCCTGGTGCTGGTCTTCGTGCTGATCGGCCGGGCCAGCCACCAAGAGGATATTCTCGGCACCCTGATCACCGGGCTGCCCTTCCTTGGCGGTCTCCTCGTGGGCTGGCTCATCATGCGCGCCTGGCGCAGCCCGCAAAAGATCGTCTGGACAGGCACCGGAATCTGGCTCTTCGCCGTCGGCGTCGGGATGCTGCTGCGCACCGTGAGCGGGCAGGGAACGGAATTCAGCTTCGTCGTCGTGGCGACCGTCGTGCTCGGGGTGTTCCTGCTCGGCTGGCGCGGGCTCGCGGTGCTCCTCCGCCACCGGCAGGCTCGCACCCGCGCCGTCGCGTAGCCGCTCCGACGCACGTACGCTCGCCGAACGGTGAGCAGAGCTCCTCTCCCCACGGGCCACAGGGTTGAGGAGCCGAATTCACGGCTCGGCGAGTCTCTCGAGTACGCGGCGCTTCAGCGACTCCGGACTGAACGAATTCGACGGAGATTTTGGCCGAAACGGCCCTGATTACCCTCGAAAAGCCGTTTTTCAGGAGAATCTCCGTCGAATTGGTTCGCCGCGAGCACGGCGCTCCTCTGGGGGTGAACGGCGTCCGCGCGGTGCGGTCGGCTCTGATCTTCCGAGAGCGACAGAACTAATCGGTTTGACGAGGCCGGCTACTCCCGGGGTCCGGGCTCGCCGGGCTCCTCGGTTTCCCGGTCGTCGTCCTCGTCGTCAAGCTCAACCGGGCGCTGGTCGGCGTCGATCTTCCACACCGCATCTCCGTCCTCGGCGAGCGGCACATCCTTGTCGAGGGTCAGTTCGATGTCATCGATCTCGCGGTCTTCGTCGAGTCCGTCGCTCGTCGCATCCGCTCGCCGCGGCCAGAGTCTCTCCGGGTCGCTCGCCATGATGACACCTCCAGCTTGATGGGAGCCGCCCCGTTTGGGCATCCCCGCGGCGGCAACGCTACGCTCCCGAGCCGCAAGCGACAAGGAAGGGCATCCAGGCAGGGCGACAGGCCCCGCGCCCGCGAGCCCGGTCAGGCCGACGCTGCCCGCGAGCCCGGTCAGGCCGACGCTGCCCGCAGGCCCGACGCTGCCCGCAGGCCCGGCGTGGCCAGCAGCGAACCGTCGCGCAGCACCGCCAGCACATCGATCGGGAATGCCTCCGCGCTGCGGTCCAGTGCCGCCTGCCCGCCGGCGACGATGGCCGTGGCCAGCACATCCGCGGTCACGATGTCCCGGGCGAAGACGGTGACCTGGCGGTAGGGCGACACCCCGCCGTCGACGGTGGTCCAGATGTGGTCGCCGCGCTCCGCGCTGCCCGAGGTGGCCACGGCCCGCACCGGCAGGGTCAGCGGCACCGTGGCGAGCAGGGTTCCTCGATCCAGAGGGTCGACGATCCCGGCCGACCAGCCGAGGCCGGACGCCCGGTCACCGCCGACGAGGATGTCCCCGCCTGCGTTGAGCGACCAGTCCCGGGCTCCGAGCCGGTTCAGCAGGTCCCCGGCCTCCGCAATCGCGAGGCTCTTGACGATGCCGGACAGGTCGATGGCGCCGTCGGCGCGGTGCGGGGTGAAGACCCCGTCGGTGCGGCCCCGCCACGCCAGGGCGAGCGCGTAGCAGTCGCGGAGTTCGGGCCCGGCCTGGGTGAGCCGCAGCTCGCCGCGGTTGACGCGGCTGAGCTCCGACCCCTCCCGGTGCAGGCTGAAGCGTTCGTTCCAGCCTCGGAACACCTCCACGACCGCGGTCCGGGCAGCAGCCAGGCGGGCGTCGTCGTGCGGGGCGGCGCCGTCACCGAGACGGATGCTGATGACGGTCCCCATGCTCAGGGCCGTGATCGCCGTGTGACCGGCCACCGCGCTAGAACTGCGCGGCATCGAGGGCTGCCTGGAGCGAACGGAGGTACCCCTGGGACGTGTACGTCGCGCCGCTGACGTTCGCCACGTTGGCGGACTGCGCGGCGAGCACCTCGTCCCGCAGGATCGGGGCCGCCCGGTTGCTGATCTGGACCGACTTCCGGTCGTCATTGGTCAGCTGCAGCGGGGTGACCATGGTGATCGTGCCGTTGTCGATGGTCACCGACACCTGCATCGGGCCGAACCGGGTCTGCACGGCTGAGCCCTCGAACGTGCCGGTGACGCCGGTGGGCGCGAGCGCCTCGTCGACAGGTGTCGACGCGTCGATCGTGGTCGTCGCACCGCCCGTGCCATCGCCCGTCGCACCGCCCGTCGTTTCGTTGGACGTCGGCGTCGTCAGGGTCGTCGTCAGCGTGGCCTGCAGGGATTGCACGGCGGGGGCTCCGACGAGCCAACCCACCGACAGAACGGAAACGGAAGCCAGGGCGGCCGCAGCCGCTGCTCGAATTCTCACCAGTCAAACCTTTCGAAATGAATCTGTCGCGGGGGAAGGCCGGCCGAGCGGGCATCCCGCACGACCTCGTCGGTCCACCGCCGTGGACCACAGACATACACGTCCGCGTCACGCAGCCGCGGCACCAGGGTCAGCAGGTTCACCGGGCCCGCCACCGCGTCGGCGGGCAGCCAACTGGCCACACCCGGCGGCCTCTTCCCCACGATGACGCGGAACTCCGCACCCCGCGCCCGGCACAGCTCGGCGAGTTCGTCGGCCAGGTAGCTGTCTGCGAGCGTGTGGGAGCGCAGGATGACCGTGGCCTGCCCGGGCAGGAAGCTCGCCGTCTCCAGCAGGGAGCGGATCGGGGCGACGCCGATACCGGCGGCCACGAGCACGATCCGCGGTGACGTCCTGGCCCGGTCGGTGAACAGTCCGTATGGGCCCTCGACGCTCACCCGGGTGCCCCGGCGCAGGCCGCCGAGCGCGGCAGAGGCGTCGCCAAGGGAGCGCACCGTGATGCGCAGGGAGTTGCCGGTGGGCGCGGCCGAGAGGGAGAACGGATGCGCCTGCCACCAGAGCCCGGGAGTCCAGAACCGCCAGATGAAGAACTGCCCGGCGTCGGCCTGAAGCCGGGCCAGGCGGTGGCCGGACACACGGATCGAGACGACGCCGTCGGCGACCCGGTCGACGCCCTCCACCCGCAGCCGGGCCCGCAGCGAGCGGACGAACGGCAGGATGACCCGGAAGACGAGGATCGAGCCGGCCACCCCCACGTACAGGACCAGCCAGTAAAACCACTGCGGCGAGCCTGCGACCAGAAGGGCCCCGACGGTGAGCTGGTGCGGCAGCGACGCCAGCACGGCCACGTAGGAGAGCAGGTGCACGATGTGCCACACCTCGTACGGCAGGCGGTGCCGAACGATCACGATCGAGCTGACGACCACCAGCACCAGGAGTCCGAGGCCGATGACGGCCAGCAGCATGTCCGGCAGCACGGTCAGCATGCGCCAGACCTCGGCGACGACGCTGATCTCGCCGGCCAGCGCGTAGCCCACGATCAGGAGCCCGGCGTGCGCGAGGATCAGGGAGAGCGCCGGCTTGCCGAGCGACTGGTGCAGGGCCATGGCGCTGTCGTGGCCGAAGGCCCGGTCGATGGCGGGCAACCGTGCGGCCAGCAGCATCATGATCAGGAGCAGATCTGTGCCGACCAGTCCGGCCAGCACGCCGAGGGAGGTGAGCACGTCTGCGGGGGTGGCGAAGCGGGCAGCGCCGCCATCGGCCAGGAACAGGGCGATGACGAGGGCGACGGAGACGGTACAGAGAACCTGCAGGGTGTCAGCCAGCCGCATCCGTTGCCGGTATTCGGGGCGCACGCGCGGCGCGGGAGCAGTGAGCCGCCGCGGCGGGGTGGTGCGGGTGTCGATGCTCATGCGAAGAGCCTCGCGAGCGTACCAATCGACGGGCTATCGAAAAGCTGGGAGCAACCTGTGCAGTTCCTAAGCGTTCAGGGGTGGACGCTGTCCACCGAGCCGACGCGAACGCTGCCGGGCGAGGCCCCGCACCGCGAGCACGATCAGCACCGCGACCACGCCGCCGAGCGCGGTTTCCACCACCCGGTCGACCAGCAGCGTCGGCACGGCGACCGGGTCGGCCAAGTGAGCCACGGTCAGCGCCAATGGCGTGACGAACAGCAGGGCGGCGCCGTAGTGCCTGCCGATCAGGATTTCCGCGCCGAACTGGCCGATCGCGATCACCGCGATCAGCACCCAGACGGATGGCCCGAGCAGCAGCACGAGGGCGGTCACCGCCACTCCGAGCGCGGTACCGATGATGCGGTGCACCGCCCGGGAGATGGAGTGCGCGGCACGGGGCGGCGGGAGCACGGCGACCACGCTCACCACTGCTCAGTAGGGGTGCCCGATGCCCACGAAGAGGGCGAGCCCGCCGGCCAGCAGCACGCCGACCTGGTGCTGCAGGATGGTGAGCCACACCTGGACGTCGCGGAACGCGGCCGGTCGCAGCAGCGGCGTGCGCGGCAGCTCCTTGAACAGGTCGCCGAAGCGGTCGCCGACCAGGCGCCGAAACGCCCAGCCGGACATGGTGAGCAGCCAAGCCAGCGCGGCGCTCGCCACTGCCACCAGCAGGCGCGGCAGCATCTCGTCGACCGGCGCGGGCACCTGCGCACAGACCAGGTAGGCGAAGACGAAGAAGATCGGCGTGCCGGGGAACAAGCCATACGTCGATGCCAGCAGGATCCCCGCCGTGATCACGAGCAGAAGCCCGAGCACCAGGGCCGGCAGGGTTGCCTCGGCCACGCTCATCACAAGCCCGGCGGCGACGCTGACCAGCATGAAGGCCGCGGCGACGCTGACCGTGCGCGCGCGAATCCGGTACGGCTCGCTCCGGCCGTAGAGCGACGTCATCGCCCCGAACGACGCGTAGGCGGCCCAGTCGATCCGGCCCAGCAGAACGAGCACGACGAGTGGCACGACCACGGCGATGCTGGCCCGGGACGCCACCTCGAGGTCGAGGGCGCGCACCGATTTCACGCGTTCGAGCAGGGTTTCCGGTCTGCCCGGTTCCGGCGCGCCGGGGCCCGCGGCTCCGCCACTAGAGCTTCTCGATCGGCGCGATCTTGATCAGAAGCTTCTTTGCGCCCACCGTGTCGAACTGGACGTGCGCGATGCGCTTGGTGCCGTCACCGGTGACCTGGTTGACGCGGCCGTCGCCGAAATCGACGTGACGGATGCGGTCGCCCTGCATCAGGGTGAGGTCACCGTTGTCGCGCACCTGGCTCGGCACCCGGCTGGCCCATTCGGTCTTCTTCTTCGGCGCGGGCGGCAGCGCCTGCGGGTCACCGCGCCCCGCGAACCCGCCGCCGAAGCCGTCGCGTCTCGCGTTCAGCGCCCGGGGCTGGGTGCCGCCGCGGGAGTTCGCCATGCCCGGGGACTGCTTCCAGTCGATCAGGTCGACGGGGATCTCCTGCAGGTAGCGGCTGGGCATGGCCACGTTGATGTCGCCGAACTGGGCCCGGGTCATCGCCAGGGAGAGGTAGAGCCTCTGGCGGGCGCGGGTGATGCCCACGTAGAACAGGCGCCGCTCCTCGGCGGGCCCGCCGGGCTCGTTGGCCGACATCTGGTGCGGCAGCAGGCCCTCCTCCACGCCGGTCAGGAACACGGCCTCGTATTCGAGTCCCTTCGCCGTGTGCAGGGTCATCAGGGACACCGTTCCGGAGGCGTCGTCGAGGTCGTCGGCGGCGGCGACCAGGGACACCTGGGTGAGGAAGTCGACCAGCCCCGAGTCGGGGTTCTCCTTGTTGAAGTCCTTGGTCTGGGCGACGAGTTCCTCGATGTTCTCGGCGCGCGCCTCGTCTTGCGGGTCGCGGCTGCCTCGCAGCAGGCTGAGCAGTCCGCTGCCGTCGAGCAGGAAGGTGAGCAGCTCGGACACGTTCGCCGTGCCGGCCGGGTTCTCCGGGTCGAGCTTCAGCGCCGCCTCGTCGAGCAGGGTCGCCAGCTTCAGGATGGCCCCGGTCACCTTGGGGCCGAGGCCCAGCGACGCGGAGTCGCGCATCGCCTGCCGGAAGCTGATCTGGTTCGCCTCCGCGAAGCTCGCCAGCGCCGTCTCGGTGGCTGGGCCGATCCCGCGCTTGGGGGTGTTCAGGATGCGACGCAGCGCCAGTTCGTCGTTCGGGTTAGCGACGGCGATCAGGTACGCCAGCGCATCCTTGATCTCAGCCCGCTCGTAGAACTTGGTGCCGCCGACGACCCGGTAGGGCACCGCGGAGCGCACCAGGATTTCTTCAAGCGCACGGGTCTGCGCGTTGGTGCGGTAGAACACGGCCATGTCGCGGTAGGCCATGCCGGCTCGGTGCAGCACCTCGATCTCGTCGGAGACGAACTGGGCCTCGTCGTGGCCGGAATAGGCCGTGTAGCCCACGATCTTCTCGCCGTCGCCGCCCGCGCTCCACAGTTTCTTGTCTGTGCGGTCGAAGTTGTGGCCGATCACCGCGTTGGCGGCCGAGAGGATGTTCTGGGTCGAGCGGTAGTTCTGCTCGAGCAGGATCACCCTGGTGCCCGGGAAGTCGCGCTCGAACTCGCTGATGTTGCGGGTGTCCGCGCCGCGGAAGGCGTAGATCGACTGGTCGGAGTCGCCGACCACGGTGAGCGAGGCTCCCGGGATGCCGCCGGAGGCGTCGCGCAGGTTGCGCACGTGCACACCGGTCGCCTCCATCTCCTCGGCCAGGTCGGGCTCAACGGGACGGGTCAGCTCGCGCACGAGCGAGTATTGCGCGTGGTTGGTGTCCTGGTATTCGTCGACCAGGATGTGGCGGAACCGGCGCCGATAGAGGGCCGCGACCTTCGGGAACGCGCGGAACAGGTAGACCGTCTCGCCTATCAGGTCGTCGAAGTCGAGGGCGTTGGCCGCGCGCAGCCGGTGGGTGTACTGCCGGAAGATCTCGACGAACATGACCTCCTGCGGGTCGCTCATGTTCGCGTTGCGGGCGTAGGAGTCGGCGTCCGCGAGCTCGTTCTTGAGCTTGGAGATCTTCGCTGACGCATTGCCGGGCGTGAAGCCGAGCGTGTCGGCGTCGAGGGCCTTGATGATGCGCTTGAGCGTGACCTTGGTGTCGGCCGAGTCGTAGATGCTGAACGTGGCGGAGAGGCCCGCGCTTTCCGCTTCGCGGCGCAGGATGCGCACGCAGGAGGAATGGAAGGTGCTGATCCACATGCCGTCGGCCCCCTGGCCGAGGATCGCCCGCACCCGCTCGCGCATCTCCGCCGCGGCCTTGTTGGTGAAGGTGATGGCGAGGATCTGGCTCGGCCAGGCCTCGCGGCTCTCCAGCAGGCTGGCGATGCGGCGGGTGAGCACGCTGGTCTTCCCGGAGCCGGCGCCCGCGATGATCAGCAGCGCCGGTCCGCGGTACAGCACGGCCTCGCGTTGCTGGGGGTTGAGCCCTTCGAGCAGTGGACTCTCCCGGTCGCGCGGAGCCGCTCCGTCCAGGATGATGGGCACCGCGGAGGGAACCTGGCGGGCGGGCGTGTGGTCCGGGTCGGAGAGGGTCGTCATATCGCTCCCAATTCTAGGTGTTGCGTCTGACACCGCCCCGGTGCGGCGCAGCGCCCCGGTCAGTCCTCCGCGGCCAGCTCGTCCCGCACGAGCACCGCCAGGTCGGGGTGGTCGGCGAAGACCCCGTCGATCCCGGTGCCGAGGATGGTGCGGAACTCGGCCTGCCAGTTTCCGAAGTCGGCCCGCAGCCGCCCACGGCGGAACGTCTTCGCAAGGTACCGGTTCTCCGGGCGCAGCGTCCAGCAGTAAATCTCCAGGTCCGCGGCGTGCGCGGCGTCGACCAGGTCGGAGGCGCCGGAGACGTGACCGTCGGCATCCGTGGCCAGGATGAGCGATTTGGGCACGCTGATCCCGTCGACCGTGCCGCTCAGCCCGTAAAGCCCGGTGTCGGAGAGGTAGTCGGCGTAGTGGGGCGCTTTCGGCCCGAGCAGCGCGACCTCGTCGACGGGTTTGCCGCGCGCCTCGAGCAGGAAGACACGCTTGCCGTAGATGCCGCGCGCGTAGACCTTGTCGAGGAGGCTGCGCTCGAAGCTCTCGATGGTGAGGCGGCCGTCGCCGGCGTTCCAACCGGCGTCGTTGACCTCAGCGGCGAACAGCTCGTCGAGCGGAAGCCCGATCGACTCGAAGTAGGTGGCGTGCTTGAGCTCGGCGACGACGCCGATGGGCCGGCGCACCCGTCCGGAGAGCCGGTCCATCAGCTTGAACACGTCCCGCAGGCGCAGCAGGGGGAACCGGTCGTCGAAGGTGGCGCTTGCCTTCCGCACCTCGGGCAGGCGCTCCCGGGCGCGCAGGGTTCGCAGCTCGGCCCAGGTGAAGTCCTCGGTGAACCAGCCGGTGAGCCGGATGCCGTCGATCACCTTGGTCGCCCGGCGGCCGGCGAACTCGGGGTGCGCTGCGACATTCGTCGTCGCCCCGATCTCGTTCTCGTGGCGCACCACCAGTACACCGTCGCGGGTGGCAACGATGTCAGGCTCGACCGCGTCCGCGCCGAGAGCGACGGCCAGTTCGTAGGCGGAACGGGTGTGCTCTGGCCGGTAACCGCTCGCCCCGCGGTGACCGATCACAATCGGCTGCATTTGCCAACCCTACGCGTGCACCTGCCAGAATCGAGGCGATGACACCCTGGACCGTTCCACCGACCCGCCTGCACCGGTGGGGCAGCTACCGCGCCCGCTACGTGACCGGACTGACGCTGGTCGTGCTCGGGGTGCTCGCCACGAACTTCACCAGTACCTACAGCCTGTTCCTTCTGGCCATCGGCCCGCCCCTGCACGTGCTGGCCTGGCTGATTCTGCCGGGGGCCCTGTGGCGGCGACTGACGGTTCTGGTTCCGGCCCTGCTCTGCAGCATCCTGCTGCTGGGCGGAGCCGATTTCAACGGTGTCTTCGCCGTGCTGCTGGCCTGCTGGCTGCTCGTGCGGCACCGCCCGTGGTTGAGCTACCTGGCCCTGATCCCGTCGATCACGATGAGTTTCCTGCTCAAGGACGCGCTGAACAATTACGACCAGAACTGGGTCGGCTATCTGGTCGGTTTCATCACCACGGCGGCCGCCTCCTGGCTCGCCTGGTGGCTGGCCGGCTGGTCGGCGGGGCGCCGCCCCCGGTCACCGCGAGTCGCAAACGTGAATACGGCGGATCCCCAGCAGATCTGAATAGAATCTAGGAACTGTCCAGCACTTACCGGTGTTGGCTCCGCTCTCTACGCACTTGATTGTGAGCTACGGCAACCATGGCATCCTCCAACCCCGCATTCTCCCGAAACGCCGCGTTCGGCGCTCCTGGCGCCACTGCAGGTGGCAAGGTGCTCTCCGACAGCGACCTGCAGGGCATGTTCAACGCTCCCTCCGCCGGTTCACAGGACACCGACCGGATGAGCTACGACGACACCATCCGCAAGACGGTGCTCAGCTTCGCCTTGCTGCTGGTGACCGCAGCCATCGGCTGGCTCGTCACCCCGGTGACGATGCTGCCGCTCATCGTCGGTGCGATCGCGGGTCTGGTCCTCGGACTGGTCAACGCGTTCAAAAAGGAGCCGTCGCCGCCCCTGATCCTCGCGTACGCCGCGGCCCAGGGCCTCTTCGTCGGTGGCATCTCCATCGTCTTCGAGCAGATCTACCCGGGTGTCGTCACCCAGGCCGTGCTCGCCACGCTCGTCGTCGTCGGCGTCACGCTGGCCCTCTTCGCCAGCGGCAAGATCCGCGCCTCCAAGAAGGCCACCAAGGTCTTCATGATCGCCATGATCGGCTACGGCGTGTTCTCGCTGATCAACTTCGGCATGATGGTCTTCGGCGCGACCGACGCTGCGTTCGGTCTCCGCAGCGCGACGTTCATGGGCATCCCACTCGGCCTCCTGATCGGCGTCCTCGCCGTGATCATGGCCGCGTACTCGCTGGTGCTCGACTTCGACTTCATCCAGCGCGGCGTCAACAACCGAATCCCCCGCAAGTACGGCTGGACCGGCGCCTTCGGCATCATGCTCACCGTCGTCTGGCTCTACGTCGAGATGCTCCGCATCTTCGCCATCGCCCGCGAGTAGCACCCACCCCGCCGCACGACCGCACGTAGGAAGGGCCGCCCCATCGGAGCGGCCCTTTCGTCGTCCTCACCCCCAAAGTTGCTTGTCCCTCAGCGATCGCGAGGCGGGGAGAGGGTGTGTCGCGGGGTGTCGAGTTATGGACGGCGGATGCCGGCCCCGGAGCGAAGCGGAGGGTACGGCATCCGCCGCCCATTGTTTGAGCTGAGGAGCGACACGCCCACTCCCCGCGTCACAACCGGGAGCATTCCCCTACTCCCATTCGATGGTCCCCGGCGGCTTGGACGTGACGTCGAGCACGACGCGGTTGACCCCGTCCACCTCGTTCGTGATCCGGTTCGAGATCCGCGCCAGCAGGTCGTACGGCAGGCGGGTCCAGTCGGCCGTCATGGCGTCTTCCGACGACACCGGGCGCAACACGATCGGGTGCCCGTAGGTGCGGCCGTCACCCTGCACGCCCACGGAGCGCACGTCGGCGAGCAGCACCACCGGGCACTGCCAGATCTCACGGTCGAGGCCCGCGGCGCTCAGCTCGGCGCGCACGATCGCATCCGCGTGGCGAAGCAGGTCGAGCCGGTCCTGGGTGATCGAGCCCACGATGCGGATGCCGAGGCCGGGTCCGGGGAACGGCTGGCGCTGCACGATCTCGGCCGGCAGTCCCAGCTCGGCGCCGATCGCGCGCACTTCGTCTTTGAACAGGGTGCGCAGCGGTTCGATCAATTCGAACTGCAGGTCTTCCGGCAGGCCCCCGACGTTGTGGTGGCTCTTGATGTTGGCGGTGCCGCTGCCGCCGCCGGACTCGACGACGTCCGGGTACAGGGTGCCCTGCACGAGGAAGCGGATCGGGTCTTCATTCGTTGCTGCCGCTTCCTTGATCAATTCGGCCTGAGCCTGCTCGAAGGTGCGGATGAACTCACGACCGATGATCTTGCGCTTGCTCTCCGGGTCGCTGACGCCCTCCAGCGCGGTCAGGAACCGCTCACGCACATCGACGGTGACCAGACGCACGCCGGTGGCCCTGACGAAGTCTTCCTCGACCTGACGGCGCTCGTCCTGGCGGAGCAGGCCGTGGTCGACGAACACGCAGACGAGCTGGTCGCCGATGGCCTTGTGCACGAGGGCAGCGGCCACGGCGGAATCGACTCCGCCGGAGAGCCCGCAGATGACCTTGCCGGTGCCGACCTGGGCTTGGATGCGGGCCACCTGTTCGGCGATGACGTTGCCGCTGTTCCAGTCGGCGGGGATGCCGGCGGCGCGGTGCAGGAAGTTCTCGAGCACGTTCTGGCCGAATTCGGAGTGCTTGACCTCGGGGTGCCACTGCACGCCGTAGAGCCGGCGCGTATCGTTCGCGAAGGCGGCGACCGGGGTGGAGCTCGTGGACGCGAGCACCGAGAAGCCGGCGGGGGCTTTCGACACGGAGTCACCGTGGCTCATCCACGCCGTCTGCTCGGCCGGCTGCCCGGCCAGCAGCGCGTTGCCGCTGTCGGTGACTCTGACCGGGGTCGCACCGTACTCGCTCCGGCCAGTGCGGGCCACCTCGCCGCCAAGGGTCGTGGCCATCACCTGAAAGCCGTAGCAGATGCCCAGGATCGGGATGCCCAGGTCGAAGATGTCCGGGTCGAAGGTGGGGGCACCCTCGGAGTAGACGCTGGACGGCCCGCCGCTGAGCACGATGCCGAGCGGGTTCTTCTCCGCGACCTCGGCCGCGGTGATCGAGTGAGCCACGATCTCGGAGTAGACGGATGCCTCGCGCACCCGGCGCGCGATCAGCTGCGCGTACTGGGCACCGAAGTCGACCACCAAGACTGGGCGGGCGCCGGTCGAGGCGCTCACAGCGGCGCTCACGAGCGGGCCTCGGCCCCAGCGTCAGCGGCAGCGGCAGCGGCAGACGAGTCGGCGTGCGTCGCCAGGAAGGCGTTGACCTCGCGCGCGACTCGCACCTCGAGGAAGAAGGACAGGGTAGGAATGATGCCTCCGAGTGCGATCAGCAGAAACTTGGGGAATGACCAGCGCATCAGGCTCCAGAGCTGGAAGTCACTGAACAGGTAGAGCACGTACAGCCAGCCGTGCACGATCAGGATGCCGGTGCTCAGGTTGAATGCGGTCACCGAGTCCCGGGCGACGAGGGCGATGATCCCGTTCGGGCCGCCGACTTCGATTTCGAGCTGCAGCACGAACTTCAGGAAGACCTCGACGCAGAGCAGCAGCAGGAAGACACCGGTGATGACCGAGGAAACCTTGTAGAGCCGGAGCGCACCGGGGATTTTGGGGATGTCGGCAGGCTTGGGGTCAAGTGGCATGGGCCAATTCTAGACGGCCTCCGCCGCGTCGATGGCGGCCTGCTCCTGCTGACGCTCCCAGTCGTCCCGAACCAGGCGGTACCAGAGGAACACCGCGAACCCGGCGAAGACTGCCCACTCGAGGGCGTAGAAGATGTTCAGCCAGTTGACCGATGCGTCGTTGCCGGGCACGGGCGAGTCGATCACGGTGAGGTTCGCGGCAGCATCCGTGTCGACGATGTAGCCGGCGTAGACGGACTGGTCGGTGAAGTCCGCCCACCGGTTGATCAGCGCGGCGGTGGAGACCGTGGTCTGGGTGCGCGGGTCGCTGTCCTCGTCCGGCACGACGGGAGCCTCGGAGGGAACGAAGCGGCCGGTCACGGTCTGCTGCTGCGCGGCGGCCTGCGCCGAGAGCGCCTCGATCGCCGACCTGGCCTCCTCCTCGGTGGCGGCCCAGCCGCGAGCCACGGCGATGGTGGAGACGGGCACGGATGCCGTTTCCACCGTCGACAAGCGGCTCACCACCCAGAAACCGCTGTCGCCCCCATTGAGGCGTTCGCTGATCAGCACGTCGTCCCCCGGCACGAAGGAGCCGGCCACGGTGACCAGCTGGCCGGTCGCTGACTCGCGCGGCGGCCCGTCCGGCGACACCGCCTCGTGGAGCGGCTGCACGGTCTCGGTGCTGCGCTCCACGACTTCGCCGGACGCGATGGCGCGTTCGAGCTGCCACCGGCCGAGCAGGGCGAAGGCCGCGGCGATCGCGAGCGCCAGCAGCAGCGCGATCAGCCAGCGCGGCCGGAGCATGGTTGTGATCATGAGTAGTCCCCTGAAGCGGTGTCACGCGCCGGCTTGTCAACCGGGCCGGTTTCGGCCGGGCGCCGGCCGGAGATGAAGTCGAGCATGGAGTCCGGGGCCGCGGACGCCGGTCCGTCGGCCGCGGCGGCGTCTGCTTCCGAGTCGGCGGTCGCGTCGGCAGGCGCCATGGCCGCCACTGCGCCGGGTGCCGCGGCGGCCGGGCGCTGGCGGTGGTCGGCGAGGAGACGGTCGGCGGCGCGTTGGGCATCCGTGCCGGTGTCGGCGGCGGTGGCCGCCTCGACCAGGGCGATTTCCTCCGCCAGCATCACGTCGTGGGCGCGTTTCCGGGCCGGGACGGCGTTCCGGCGTCGCCGCAGGGCCGCGCCGATCTTCTCGGAGTTCGCCGCGAAGAGCGGCCCCAGGATCGCCATCGTGAGCACGTAGAGGCCGGCGAAGGGCTGCAGCCGCTGGTCGAGACCAGCGGTCACCGACAGGGTTGCCAGGATCAGCGTGAACTCGCCGCGGTTGACGAAGATGGCCGCGGTGTTGAGTCCCTCCCGCGGGCCCATGCCGTGCAGTTTCGCCATCAGCATTCCGGAGATCAGGCTGAGCACGAAGGTCATGCCGACGGCCGCAAACACGATGGTGATCACCGACCCGAATTCGGCCACGTTCAGCGCGAGGCCGAAGTTGAGGAAGAAGAAAGCCCCGAACACGTCGCGCAGGGGCACGGCGACGCGCTCGATCCGGCCGCGGTACGTGCTCGCGCCGAGCACCACCCCGATCAGGAAGGCCCCGATCGCATCCGTCACGCCGATGATCTCACCGATCCCGGCGAAGAGCACCGCGAGTCCGAAGAAGAGGATGGTGAACAGTTCGTCGTCCTTGGTGCGCATCAGCCGGGAGACGACTTTGGCGCCCCAGCGGGCCACCGAGAACATCACGACGAGAAAGAGGAAGGCGATGCTCAGTTGCAGCACGATCGGCCAGGCCTCGGTCTTGCCGCTGAGCACGACGGAGACGATCGCCAGGTAGACCGCGATGAAGATGTCGCCGACGACGGTCACGCCGAGGATCATCGGAGTTTCCTTGTTGGCAAGCCGGCGCAGTTCGATCAGGAGCTTGGTGATGATGGCGCTCGAGGAGGTGCCGGTCATTCCGGCGATCACGAGGGCCTCCCGGCTGCCCCAGCCGACCATCAGGCCGAACGCGAAGCCGACTCCCATGTTGATCAGAACGTAGGAGCCGCCGGAAATCAGAAGTTTTCCGGCGTCGCCGAAGAACGCCTCCTGGTCGAATTCGAGGCCGAGGCTGAACAGGAGCAGGATCAGCCCGAAAATGGCGATCAGTTCGATGTCCGCCGACTGGAAGTCCAGCGGGAACCAGCCGGTGTTCGGGCTGGCCAGGAGCCCGACAATCATGTAGATGGGGATGGACGGCAGCCCGATCAGCTTTCCGGCACGACCGAGGAGATAGGCAACGACGAGCAGGATGCCAAGAGTGATGAGGTCTTCGCCGAGTTGCATGAACTAGCCCCCGGGCGGCGCGTCGACGGACTTGGCCTTAACCTCGCCGGTGCGGAAGAAGGCGAAGGCCTTCGCGACCTTCTCGGGCGAGCCGGCGACGACGAGCGTGTCGCCGGGGAAGACACGGAAGTCGTGGGCGGGCGCCGGGTTCGCGGACTCCCCGCGGACGACGGCCACGACCGTCAGACCGGCTATGCCGCGGTCGGCGGGGTTGCCGAGCGCCTGGCCGGCGATGTGGTCTTCGTAGTCGACGGTGAACCAGTCGATGCTGAGGCCGGGGATCTGGTCGAGCGCGGTGAGCGACTCGGTGATCTGGGTGCCGCCGAGGAGCTCGGCGAGTGTGTGCGCTTCGTCTTCGTTCAGCCGCAGGGACACCTTGGCGGCGTCGGGGCCGCCCTCGTCGTCCGCGAAGGTGATGAGGTCGCTGTGCCCCGAGCGGTGGGCGATGACGCCCACTTTGCCGCCGTCATCCGTGATGAAGGTGTGCAGCACTCCCACCCCGGGAAGTTTGACCCGCCGAACGTCAACCATGGTGCAACTCCTGAGGTTTGTGGGCAGTCAGCCCAGTCTACCGGAGCGAGTTTGCGTGCCTCCCGCCCGCTGTCGCGCCGCCAGCCCCGCGGCCCCGCGGCCCGCCGCCGCGCCGCCGCGCCGCCCACTGCTCTCACCAACTCGACGGAGATTTTGCTCTCGAAGGCGCTGTCGGGCGCTTTCTGCCCCGCACGGGCCAAAATCTCCGTCGAATTGGTACGGGCTGGGGCTGAGTGTCTGGCGGATGCCCGAACCACAAAGGCGCTGCGGCACATCCGCTCGGTGTTGCGGCTAACGCAGGAGATCCGTCCGGCCGGGCCCGGGCACCCGCACGAGTTCCGCTCTGGTCCGTGTCGGGCGGGCAGCCCAGGCGACGGATGTCCTGAGTTGGCCACACGCGTGCGCTCGGACGGCCCAACCAATTCGACGGAGATTTGGCTCTGAACGGCGCTGTCGGGCATTTTTCAGGCCCCACAGGGCAGAATCTCCGTCGAATTCGTTCACGCACCGGCGGGGTGCGGGCGGACAAGCGGAGGCAGGGAGTGGACGCCGGGCGAGGGTGCCGGGCGAGGGTGCCGGCGGGCGGCTCCTATTTCGTAGCGGCGATGTCCGGAGCCTCGAGCCGCACGCGGTCGGCGGACTCGTCGTCGGGCTGCTGCTGCGACGCGCGTTCCGCCGCCACCCGCTTGAGGTAGGTGCCCACTTCGCGCGTCTCCCGGGCTTCGTCCCAGCCGAGCACCCCGGCCATCAGCCGCGCGGCCACGGGCGCCGCCGAGACGCCGCGGTCCCAGGCCTCGATCGAGATGCGAGTGCGGCGAGCCAGCACGTCCTCGAGATGCAGGGCGCCCATATGCGTGGCCGCGTACACGACCTCCGCCTCGATGTAGTCGTCGGCCCCCGGCAGCGGGTCCGCCAGTGACGGGGTCTTGCGGATCAGATCGAGAAGCTCGTCGGTCAGGGTGCCGTAGCGGTTCAGCAGGTGCTCGACGCGGACGGTGTGCAGGCCGAACGCCCGCGCGATCCGGCCGCGCTTGTTCCAGGCGGCCTGGTAGCCCTCGGCGCCGAGCAGCGGGATCTCCGCCGTGGTGGAGGCCGGGACCCGTTCGTCGAAGGCGTCGACGGCCGCATCGATCGCATCCTTCGCCATCACCCGGTACGTGGTCCACTTTCCGCCCGCGATCACCACCAGGCCGGGCACGGAGTGTCCGACGAGGTGTTCGCGGGACAGCTTCGAGGTGCTCTCCGACTCCCCGGCCAGGAGCGGCCGCAGGCCGGCGTAGACTCCTTCGACGTCCTCCCGGGTCAGCGGCACCCGGAGCACGGCGTTCACGTGTTCGAGCAGGTAGTCAATGTCAGCGGCGGTGGCGGCCGGGTGCGCCTTGTCCAGATGCCAGTCCGTGTCGGTCGTGCCGATCAGCCAGTGTCGTCCCCAGGGGATCACGAACAGGACGCTCTTCTCGGTGCGCAGCAGAAGCCCCATGGCCGACTGGAACCGGTCCCGGGGCACGACCAGGTGGATGCCTTTCGATGCGCGCACCTTGAACGTGCCGCGTTCGCCGACCATGCGCTGCGTGTCGTCGGTCCAGACCCCGGTGGCGTTCACGACCTGCCGGGCCCGCACCTCGAACCGTTCATCGGTCTGCAGGTCGTGGGCGTGCACGCCGACCACCCGCTCACCCACCTTGATGAATCCTTCGACCCGCACCCGGCTGGCCGCGTGCGCCCCGTAGAACGACGCGGTGCGCACGAGCGAGGCCACGTAGAGCGCGTCGTCGACCTGCCCGTCGTAGTACGTGATGCCGCCGACGATCGTGTCGGTGTTCAGGCTGGGCAGAAGCCCCTTTACCTGCCGCTTGGACAGGTGGCGGTGGTGCGGCACACCGGGGGCGCGCCCGCCGGTATACGAAAACAGGTCGTAGAGGAGCATGCCGGCGCCCACGTAGAAGCGCTCGGTGACGCGCTTCCTGAGCGGGTACAGGAACCGCACCGGCTTCACCAGGTGCGGGGCGATGCGCTGCAGGAGCAGGCCACGCTCCGTCAGAGCCTCGCGCACCAACCGGAAGTCGGCCTGTTCCAGGTAGCGGATGCCGCCGTGCACCAGCTTGGACGACCGGCTCGACGTTCCCGACGCCCAGTCCCTGGCCTCGAGGATTCCCACGCTCAGGCCGCGGGTGACCGCGTCCAGGGCGGCTCCGGTGCCGACGATGCCGCCGCCGACCACGAGGATGTCGAGCTCTTTGCCCTTCAGCCGTTCGAGGGCCGCAGCTCGTTCCTCCGGACCCAGTTTCGTGGATCGCGACGCCGAATTACCTGATGCCATGTGCTCACTCCCATTCCAGATGGTGTGGTGCTTACCTGACGCTAATTCATACCGACGCTAGTTCACTCGGTGCGGCGCGACAACCGTCTAATTCCCCCGGTACGGGGCGACGACCACATCGACGCGCTGGAATTCCTTCAGGTCGGAGTAACCGGTGGTCGCCATCGACCGGCGCAGCGCGCCGACGAGGTTCGCGGTGCCGTCGGCGATCGGCGTCGGGCCGTACAGGATGGTCTCGAGCGGCGCCAGGGCGCCCACCTCGACCCGCTTGCCGCGGGGCAGCTTCGAGTGGTGCACCTCGGCACCCCAGTGGAAGCCGCCGCCGGGGGCATCCGTCGCCCGGGCCAGCGCGGTGCCGAGCATGACGGCGTCGGCGCCGCAGGCGATGGCCTTGACGATGTCGCCGGAGGTGTTGAGGCCGCCGTCAGCGATGACGTGCACGTAGCGTCCACCGGACTCGTCCATGTAGTCCCGGCGGGCACCGGCGACATCGGCCACGGCCGTGGCCATGGGCGCGTGGATGCCGAGGGAGGCGCGCGTGGTCGAGGCCGCGCCGCCGCCGAAGCCGACGAGCACGCCGGCCGCACCCGTGCGCATGAGGTGCAGGGCCGCGGTGTAGGTCGCCGCCCCGCCCACGATCACGGGTACGTCGAGTTCGTAGATGAACTTCTTGAGGTTGAGGGGTTCCTGGTTCTGCGAGACGTGCTCGGCAGAAACGGTGGTTCCGCGGATGACGAACAGGTCGACGCCGGCGGCGACGACGGTCTCGTACAATTCCTGCGTGCGCTGCGGCGACAGGGCGCCGGCCACAGTCACGCCGGCCGCGCGGATCTCCGCGAGGCGGGCGGTGACGAGCTCGGGCTTGATCGGCTCGGAGTACATCTCCTGCATGCGCGCGGTGGCCCGGTCGGCGGGCAACTCGCGGATCTCGGCGAGGAGCGGCTCGGGGTTGTCATAGCGGGTCCAGAGGCCCTCGAGGTCGAGCACGCCCACGCCGCCGAGCTGACCCATCATGATGGCCGTCTGCGGGGACACCACGGAGTCCATCGGCGCCGCGAGGAACGGGATCGAGAATTGATACGCGTCGATGGTCCAGTCGACCGACACATCCTCCGGGTCGCGGGTGCGCCGGCTGGGCACAATCGCGATGTCGTCGAAGGCGTACACGCGGCGGGCGCGCTTGGAGCGGCCGATCTCGATTTCCATGGTTTTAGTTTAGGTGCCGCGGCGCTCCTCGACGACGGATGCCGCGGGGTGCATCCTGAGGTGATGGACGTCACCGCCGACCCTCTCTCCCTCCTGCGCGAGCGCACCAGCATGAAATGGCGCAGTTTTCCCGCCGATGTGCTGCCGCTCTTCGTCGCCGAGTCCGACTTTCCGCTCGCCGAACCCATCCGGGACGCGTTGACAGCGGCGGTGCGGCGCAGCGACACCGGGTATGTCGCACCGGTCAACGGGCTTGGCGCGGCCTTCGCGGGATTCGCCGGTCGCCGCTGGGGCTGGCAGGTCGACCCGGAGCAGGTGACCACCACGACGGATGTCAGCGTGGCCATCGTGGAGACCCTGCGAATGCTGATCAGGCCCGGCGACCGGGTTGTGATCACTCCCCCGGTCTACCCGCCGTTCTTCGACCTCGTGCCCGAGGCCGGCGGGGTGCCGCACGCCGTGCCACTCCTCGCCGGTCAGACCGGCTGGACCCTCGACCTGAACGGCCTCGAGCGCGCCTTCCAATCGGGCGTGCGCTGCGTGCTGCTCTGCAACCCGCACAACCCGATCGGGCATCCGCACACCGTCCAGGACCTCACGGCGCTGTCCGGGCTCGCCGCCCACTACGGCGTCACGGTCGTCAGCGACGAGGTCCACGCCCCGCTGACCTACACCGACGCCGCTTTCACGCCCTACCTCACCGTCTCCACCGAGGCCGCCGACCACGGCGTCTGCGTGACGAGCGCGAGCAAGGCCTGGAACCTGGCCGGCCTCAAATGCGCGCTTCTCGTCACCGCCGGCGAACGGATGCGCGCCGAGCTCGCCGCCCTGCCCCAGGAGGTGTCTTGGCGCACAAGCCAGTTCGGGCTGATCGCCGGCATCGCGGCGTTCCGCGACGGGGAGCCGTGGCTGGACGGGGTGATCGCGGCCCTCGACGACAATCGGCGCGAGCTCGCCGCGCTGCTCGACGCGCAACTGCCCGGGGTCGGCTACCGGCAGCCAGGGGCCGGCTACCTGGCCTGGCTTGACCTGCGGAGCCTCGGCTGGGGTGACGACCCGGCGCTGGTCGCACTCGAGCAGGCCCGGGTCGCGCTCAGCCCCGGCCCGATGTTCGGCGAACCGGGCCGGGGCTTCGCGCGTCTCAACTTCGGGTGTTCACCTGAGGTGCTCGCGGAAGCGGTCTCCCGGCTGGCCGCGGCCGCCTAGTCGCCCTCGAGTACGGTCAGCGGCGGTAGTTGGGCGCCTCGACCACGATCTGCACGTCGTGCGGGTGCGACTCCTTGAGCCCGGCGGACGTGATCCGAACGAACTTACCCTTCTGTTTGAGCTCGTCGATCGTGCGCGCGCCCACGTAGAACATGGACTGGCGCAGGCCGCCGATCAGCTGGTAGGCCACGGCGGACACCGGTCCGCGATACGGGACCTGGCCCTCGATGCCTTCCGGGATGAGTTTGTCGTCGGAGGGGACATCCGACTGGAAGTAGCGGTCCTTGGAGTAGGAGGTCTTCGTGCCGCGGCTCTGCAGCGCGCCGAGCGAGCCCATGCCGCGGTAGGTCTTGAACTGCTTGCCGTTGACGAAGACGAGCTCGCCGGGGCTCTCGTCACAGCCGGCGAGCAGGGAGCCGAGCATGACGGTGTCCGCGCCGGCGACCAGCGCCTTGGCGATGTCGCCGGAATACTGCAGCCCGCCGTCGGCGATGACCGGGATGCCGGTCTCCCGGGCCGCGAGCGACGCCTGGTAGACGGCGGTGATCTGCGGCACGCCGACGCCGGCGACGATGCGGGTGGTGCAGATCGAGCCGGGGCCGACCCCGACCTTGATCGCGTCGGCGCCGGCGTCGATGAGGGCCTGGGCGCCGGAGCGGGTGGCCACGTTGCCGCCGATCACGTCGACCCCCTCGAAGGCAGGGTCGGACTTCAGGCGACGGATGATCTCGAGCACCCCGGCGCTGTCGCCGTTGGCGGTGTCGACCACGAGCACGTCGACGCCTGCCTCGAGAAGTGCGGTGGCGCGCTGCCAGGCGTCGCCGAAGAAGCCGATGGCCGCGCCGACGCGCAGTCGTCCGGCATCGTCCTTGGTGGCGAAGGGGTATTCCTCGCTCTTGTCGAAGTCCTTGACCGTGATCAGGCCCGTCAGGCGGCCGTGGTCGTCGACGAGGGGAAGCTTCTCGATCTTGTGGGTGGCGAAGATGGCGACGGCGTCCATCGGGGCCATGCCGACCTTGCCCGTGATCAGCGGTGCCGTCGTCATCACCTCGCGCACCCGGGTCGTGTGCTTTTTGGTGGTGGAGACGAACCGCATGTCCCGGTTTGTGATGATGCCCACGAGCACGCCGTCGGCGTCGACGACGGGAAGACCGCTGATCCGGTACTGCCCGCAGAGGGCGTCGACCTCCGCAACGGTGGCGTCGGGCGAAGTTGTTACCGGATTGGTAATCATGCCGGATTCGCTGCGTTTGACGAGGTCGACCTGCTCGGCCTGGTCCGCGATCGAGAGGTTGCGGTGCAGCACGCCGAGGCCACCCTCACGGGCCATCGCGATGGCCATCCGGGTCTCGGTGACGGTGTCCATCGCGCTGGACAGCAGCGGCGTGGCCACGCTGATCCGGCGCGTCAACCGAGACATTGTCTCGGCTTCACTGGGAATGACGTCGGTGTGCCCCGGAAGAAGAAGGACGTCGTCGTACGTAAGCCCGGTGAAACCGAACGGATCTGGCTGATCCATGAAACCCCTTTTAACAACGCAGGAAAGTGGAGAAAACGCGGCCATCCAACTCGATTACCGGCTTCTCAATGTTAAGCGACGTTGCGCTCTGCGCATTCCTCAGCAGAGAATCTAGGGAGTGTCGGCCGTCGTCGGAACATATGCGACATAATCTTCACTTACTGTCAACAAAGATGTTGGTAGGTGAGACCCGGGGCACGCTCGGTCACAGACCCAACGGTGCCGCCATGGAGGTGCAGTGAATTCCCCTGAAGCTGTTCGCAGATTCTCACCCAGAATGCTGGTGATCTTTCTCGGCCTGCTCTTCGCAGCCCTGACTATGTCCACATTCGCCACCGTCTCGGCCAGTCCGGCTCATGCCGACGAGGTCGGAACCGACGAGTACGAGTTCGTACTCACCGGCAATGTGCAGTTCGACCAGAAACCGCTCGACAATGTGCTGATCACCGTCGAGGGGGCCGGCTATGAAGCATCCGTGGAAACGGGTGCCGACGGCAAGTGGAAGGTCGGCGTGCCCGAGAAGGCCGCCTACACCGTCACCCTCGATGAGGAGACCCTCCCCGAGGGCGTCGTCGTCGCCAAGGGCGGCAGCGTGATCGAGGCGGAATTCGCGCTCACGAAGGTGAAGTCGGTCAACTTCTTCCTCGGTGAGGGCACGCGCACGACGGTGAGCTTCTTCGACCAGTTCATCAATCGGTTCGTCAACGGGCTGAACTTCGGTCTGCTCCTGGCCCTCGCCGCGATCGGACTGTCCCTGATCTTCGGCACCACCGGGCTGAGCAACTTCGCGCATGCGGAGATGATCACCTTCGGCGCGCTGATGTCCCTCCTCTTCTCGGTCACGCTCGGCCTGCCGATCTGGCTGGCGATCATCATCGCCGTCGCGCTGAGCGCGGGCTTCGGCTGGAGTCTGGACGCGGTGATCTGGAAGCCGCTGCGCCGCAAGGGCGTCGGTCTGATCCCACTGATGATCGTGAGCATCGGCCTCTCGCTCGCCCTGCGCTACCTGTTCCAGATCTTCGTCGGCGGCGGAACGAGCCAGCTTCCGGGATCCGGCCTCGCCGACATGCAGCTGGGTCCGATCCGGCTCTCGATGATCGACGTGGCCAGCATGGGCATCAGCATCGTGGTGCTGTTGGCCGTTTCCTACTTCCTGTTGCGCACCCGCATCGGCAAGGCCACCCGCGCGGTCTCCGACAATCCCAGCCTGGCCTCGGCCAGCGGGATCGACGTCGACGGCGTCATCCGGATCGTCTGGGTGCTCGGTGGGGCCCTCGCCGGCCTCAGCGGAATTCTGTGGGCCTACTTCCGCCCGGGCGTCAGCTGGGATATGGGTTTCCAGATCCTGCTGCTCGTCTTCGCGGCCGTGACCCTCGGCGGTCTCGGCACCGCTTTCGGCGCCCTGATCGGTTCGATCATCGTCGGCCTGTTCGTCGAACTGTCGACGCTGTTGCTTCCCTCCGACCTTAAATACGTCGGTGCACTTGTCGTGTTGATCCTGGTGCTGCTGCTTCGGCCGCAAGGCATCCTGGGTCGCAAAGAGAGAATTGGCTAGAAGGGCATCCGATGATCGACTGGGGAGCAATCTTTAGCAACGCAGCCGTCGAGCTGATCAGCCCGACCACCGCCGCCTACGCCCTCGCGGCTCTCGGGCTGGCGATCCACTTCGGATACACCGGCCTCCTGAACTTCGGCCAGGCCGGCTTCATGGCCCTCGGAGCCTACGGGTTCGCCATCTCCACCCTAAGCTTCGGTTTCCCCGTCTGGGGTGCCGTGCTGGTGGGGGTCGGCGCATCCGTCGTTTTCGCCCTGGTCCTGGGCATCCCGACGCTCCGCCTGCGCGCGGACTACCTCGCGATCGTGACGATCGCGGCGGCCGAGATCGTGCGCCTCCTGTTCACGACGAACACGTTCCAGTCCATCACGGGTTCCGCGAACGGCCTGAGCGGCTACAAGGGCGGTTTCGCCGGCCTCAACCCGATCCCGGAGGGGCGCTACGGCTTCGGCCCCTTCGAGTACAACGAGTACGACTGGTGGCTGCGCATCGTGGCCTGGTCGATCGTGGCCCTCGCCTGCCTGTTCACCTGGCAGATCATGCGCAGCCCGTGGGGTCGCGTGATCAAGGGAATCCGTGAAGACGAGGATGCTGTGCGCGCGCTCGGCAAGAACGTCTACTCCTACAAGATGCAGTCTCTGATTCTCGGTGGCGTGTTCGGCACGATCGCCGGAATGATCTTCGTGCTTCCCCGTGCGGTGGTGCCCTCGAATTATCAGACGTCCCTGACGTTCTTCATCTACGCGATCC
The DNA here is from genome assembly GCF_004403055.1 of Cryobacterium sp. TMT1-19. NCBI lineage: Bacteria > Bacillati > Actinomycetota > Actinomycetes > Micrococcales > Microbacteriaceae > Cryobacterium > Cryobacterium sp. TMT1-19. Next base: position 46,150 of record NZ_SOHB01000021.1, on the reverse strand, counting down.
TCCTGCTCGGCGGCGCGTCGACGATTCTCGGGCCGGTCATCGGCTCGATGGTCTTCTGGGTTCTGCTCTCCTTCTTCTCCGGGTTCATCGCCCGAGCGGTGGAGGCAGGCTGGATCCCGTTCATCACCAGCATCCAGGCCGGCCAGCTGCGCTTCATCCTGGTCGGAGTGGCGATCATGCTTATAGTCATCTTCAGACCGCAAGGCATCTTCGGAAACAAGAAGGAGTTGGCCTTTGTCAAATAACACCGTTCCCAGCAACAAGCCGGTCAAGTCGACCGACCTGCACATCGGCGAGGCCGAACCGGGCTGCAAGAAGCGCGACCCGATCCTGGTTGCCGACGGCGTGAGTCGAACCTTCGGCGGGCTCAAGGCCGTCGACGTCGACCACGTCGAGATCCCGCGCGGCGCCATCACGGCGCTGATCGGGCCCAACGGAGCCGGCAAGACCACCCTGTTCAACCTGCTGACGGGCTTCGACAAGCCTGACACCGGGTCGTGGACCTTCGAGGGTCGCCCCCTGTCGGGGATGCCCGCGTTCAAGGTGGCCCGGATGGGCCAGGTGCGCACTTTCCAGCTCACCAAGGCGCTCGGCCTGCTGACCGTCATGGACAACATGCTGCTCGGCGCCAAGGGCCAGGCCGGCGAGAACCTGTTCCGGGCGATCTTCCCCTTCTTCTGGGCCAAGCAGGAGGAGGCGAACAGGGTGCAGGCCCTCGATATCCTCGAACGGTTCAAGCTCGACACCAAGAAGGACGACTACGCCGCCAGCCTCTCCGGCGGGCAGCGCAAGCTGCTCGAGATGGCACGGGCGCTGATGAGCGAGCCGAGCCTGGTGATGCTCGACGAACCGATGGCCGGGGTGAACCCGGCACTGACGCAGTCGCTACTGGACCACATCCTCAACCTGAAGGCGGAGGGCATGACGGTTCTGTTCGTCGAACACGACATGCATATGGTGCGCCACATCGCCGACTGGGTCATCGTGATGGCCGAAGGCCGCGTGGTCGCCGAGGGCGACCCGCACGAGGTGATGCGTAACCCCGCCGTGATCGACGCCTACCTGGGTCAGCACCACGACGAGGACCTCGGCGAGGATCCGGCCGCCGAAACAGAACATGTGGAAGCCATTAAGGAGTTGCTCGATTGACGAACACCAGCCCTGCCGCCGCGCCGGCTTACACGCCCACCGGGCAGCCCGTCGTCGAGGTCAAGACGGTGACGGCCGGCTACCTGCCGGGCGTCAACATCCTCAACGCCTGCTCCCTGACCGCCTACGACGGCGAGCTGATCGGGATCATCGGCCCGAACGGCGCCGGCAAGTCCACGCTGCTCAAGTCGATCTTCGGCCAGGTCAAGGTTCGGGAGGGTGAGATCCTGCTTCGCGGCGAGAACATCACCAACCTCAAGGCGAACAAGCTCGTGGCCAAGGGTGTCGGTTTCGTGCCGCAGACGAACAACGTCTTTCCCACGCTCACGATCCAGGAGAACCTGGAGATGGGCATGTTCCTGAAGCCGAAAGGCCTGACCGAACGCCTCGAGTTCGTCACGGAGATCTTCCCGGAGCTCGGGAAGCGTCTGCAGCAGCGCGCCGGATCGCTGTCCGGCGGGGAACGCCAGATGGTGGCCATGTCGCGGGCGCTGATGATGGGCCCGCACGTACTGCTGCTCGACGAGCCGAGCGCAGGCCTCTCCCCCGTGCGCCAGGATGAGGCGTTCCTGCGTGTCAAGGAGATCAACAAGGCCGGCGTGACCACGATCATGGTGGAGCAGAATGCGCGCCGGTGCCTGCAGATCTGCGACCGCGGTTACGTGCTCGACCAGGGCCGTGACGCCTACACGGGCACCGGCCGCGAGCTGCTGAACGATCCCAAGGTGATCGGCCTCTACCTCGGCACCCTCGGCCAGGACGACTAGCCGGAGCCGCCCGCACCGACTGCACGCCCCGCACGACGAAGCGGCGCCCGAGATCTTCGGGCGCCGCTTCCGTGTGTCCGGTGCTCCGTGTCCGGTGACGCCGCTCGTGTCCGGGAGGGGCGTCACCGGGTGACGTCCGTCACCGGGCGCACGAAGAAGGGCCCCGACCGAAGTCGGGGCCCTTCCAGATCGGATGCTGGTCAGCGACGAATCGTGACTAGTTGATGCGCTTGTACGTGTTGTCTTCGAGGTACTCGTAGACGCCGATGGTTGCCTCGGTCGGGTCGCCGTTCTCATCGAACGTGACCGGGCCGGAGAAGCCGTCGTAGTCGACCTGGTCGCCGGCCGCGAGGGCCTTAGCCGCCGCGGTGAAGTCGGAGACCGTGGTGCCGTCGCCGGTTCCCCCAGAGACCTGGCGGAGGTGCTTGGAGATGGCCTCACCCGAGACGTCGTTGGCCGCGTAGGCAGCCAGCGCGACGAGCATGACGGCGTCGTAAGACTCTGCCGCGTAGCTGAAGTCGGTCAGGGTGGGGTCGATCTCCTTGAGACGATCGGTGAAGTCGCCGAGGGTTCCCACGTCGAGGCCGGGCAGCGTGCCCTTGGCACCGGTGATGATGCCGGCGTCGAAGTCCTTGCTGTAGTCGGACAGGTTGCCGTCCACGAAGTACAGGTTGCCACCGGGGTAGCCGGAGCCGACCAGTGCGGGGGTGATGACCTTGGCCTGGTCGAACGTGATCAGGGCGATCGCGTCGGGGTTGGCGGCAGTCACTTCGGAGATCTGAGCGGCGAAGTTGGAGTCACCCTCGTTGAACAGGGACGTGGCGACGACCTCGCCGCCCGCAGCCTCAAAGGCGGTCGTGGTGGACTCGGCCAGGCCGGTGCCGTACGAGTCGTTGAGCACGATCAGGCCGAGGGTGCTGTTGCCGTCGTCGGCGATCTGGGTGCCCAGGACTTCACCCTGCAGCAGGTCGGACGGGGCGGTGCGCCAGTAGAGGTCCTTGTCGGCGTACTTCGTGAAGTCCGCCGAGGTGTTGGCCGGGGAGAACTGCACGACGCCCGCGCCGGTGATCTGGTCGATCACGGTCTTGGAGACGCCGGAGGATGCCGCGCCGATGATGGCGGAAACCTTCTGCGAGAGAAGGTCGGTCACCGAACCGGTCGCGGTGTCCGTCGTGGTGTCGCCGGAGTCACGGAAGATGGCCTCAACGGTCAAGCCGAGGTTCGCGTCATTGATGTCCTTGACGGCCAGGGCGACGCCGGCTTCTTCGGGCGGGCCGAGGAAGGCCAGGGCACCACTCTGGGGAAGGATGGTGCCGATCTTCAGGGTCAGGTCGCGGTCGCCGGCCGTGATGGCCTGGGCGTCTCCGCTCGCGGCGGGGGCTTCCGATGCAGCCGGCTCAGCGGTGTTGCTGCTGCAGCCGGTGAGCAGAAGTGCACTGACGCCCACCAGGGCGACTCCAGTGACGACTGCCCGAACTGAACGGGAGGCCGAGGCCTTCGCGAATACGCTCATGTTGCTCCTTGGGACTAGGAATGAGAAATGACAGCGGTCGATTGACTGCCGTTCTGTCACATTATTGACAGGAATCGCGCGAAACAAGAAAACCGTGTTACATCCGTGTAACGCAGACCAAATCGTTACGATCGGCGGCCGGTGACGCCCTGATACGCGATCTGTTGCGCATCGGCCAGCGCGGCCGCACATTCTCCCCAGGATGCGCAGGCGAACGCCCCGGTACTGACCTGGTCGAGAGCGGGCCTGATCGACGCCGCACCGTCGTCTCCGGCCCGTGCTGCGGCCAGGGCGCTCAGGACGACTCCGTCATAGGCTTCACCGCCGCCGGCAGTGTCGACCAGCCCTGGATCGAGGGTGCGCAGGCGCGCAGCGAAGCCGTCACTGGCGGCCAGCGGCGTGCCCCCGTTCGCGAAGTCGCCGAGCCACAGCAGTACCACCGGCGCCGCCGCGACGGTGGCGGCCAGATCGCCCGGCATCGGAACGGAGGCGTCCCACAGCACGACGTCGACGCCACGGGCCAACAAGTCGGTCAGCGACGTCGCCGGGTCGACGGCGGAGTCGCGGTGGATGATCTCGATCGGAGTGCCGAGAATGCGGCCCTGCTCGGTGATCTCGCGGGCGGCCAGTTCGGAGCCGGCCACCTGTGCCGCACCACTGGCCGCCGACGGGCCCGTCATGGGGAACAGGGTTCCGAGGCGCACGGTCCCGTCACCGGACGGAGCCAGCACGACGGACGCGGCGGCAGCGGGCTCGACTACGGGCGGCGCGACCTCAGCCCTACATCCGGACAGCAGGAGTACGCAGGCGAGCGCCCCGACGAGGAGGACGGGCAGGGAAGTCGACGCAGTGCGCATCCGGTGTCCTTTCACGTACGAGGTGCGTCCCTGAGCGTAGCGGGGCTCAGACCGGTTCAAGGGACGCACGCCGGGGCGCGCGTCCGGTGAGGACCATGTCGGTCGTGAGAAGGACCAGCGCCACCCAGACCAGTGCGAAACCGACCCAGCGCTCGGGCGGCATGGGCTCGAGCAGCACGAAGACGCCGACCAGGAACTGCAGGATCGGAGCGAAGTACTGGATCAGACCCATGTAGGTCAGAGGCAGGCGCCGGGCCGCGGCGGCGAAGAACAACAGCGGCACGGCGGTCACAACACCTGCTGCCAGCAGCCCCACGGTATGCCAGGTGGACACGCTTCCGAAGGTGAGACCGGAGACGGCGGCCACCACCATCAGCTGCACCACGGCGATGGGTGCGAGCCAGACCGTTTCCAGGGTGAGTCCGGCGACAGCATCGACGTCACGGCCGACCCTTTTCTTGATCAATCCGTAGAATCCGAACGAGAACGCGAGGATGAGTGACACCCACGGCAGCGAGCCGTAGCCGACGGTGAGCACGACGACGGCCCCGAGGCTGATTCCCACGGCTACCCACTGCAGCGGGCGCAGCCGCTCGCGCAGCAGAATGACGCCGAGGAACACGGTCACGATCGGGTTGATGAAGTAGCCGAGGGCTGCCTCGACCACGTGGCCGCTGAGGGCGGCGAAGACGTAGGTCTGCCAGTTGACGAAGATCAGGAGGCCGGCCAGACCCATGGTGAACACGATGCGGGGCCTCCGCAGCAGCGCGAGGAGGGACTTCCACTTGCGCGTGACCGTGATCAGCAATGCGCAGAACACCAGGGAGAAGAGAACCCGCCAGGCCACGATCTCGAAGGCACCACTGGGCGCGAGGAGCAGAAAGTAGAGCGGCAGCGCGCCCCAGAGGGCGTAGGCGAGGACCGCGTAGATCAGTCCCTTGCTCTGCTCCGACCGCGCCGGGCGGGCCGCGCGGATTCTCCCGCGTGAAAGAGGGTCTTGCGCCACAGCGGACCTTTCTTAACGACGAATCCCGGATGGCCAGGGCCATCCGGGATTCTACCGTTAGGTGGGTGTGGCTAGCGAACGACGACTGCGAGCACGTCGCGGGCCGACAGGACGAGGAGGTCCTCACCACCGAACTTGACTTCGGTTCCACCGTACTTGGAGTAGATCACCTTGTCGCCGACGGCGACGTCGAGTGGAATGCGGTTGCCGTTGTCGTCAATGCGGCCGGGGCCGACTGCGACAACTTCGCCCTCCTGGGGCTTTTCCTTGGCGGTGTCAGGAATGACCAGACCTGATGCGGTGGTCTGCTCTGCGTCGACCTGCTTGATGACGATGCGATCCTCGAGCGGCTTGATGGAGACCGACACGGTTGACCTCTTTCTTAGCTAAGACATAGTTAGCAGACTCACAGCGAGAGTGCCAAGACGAGTTTAGGGCGCATCTGGCACTCACGCAACGTGAGTGCCAGATGCGTCGTGTTGATAGGTTTGCACGATGGAACGCTCAGAGCTCGTCGAGCTGTTATCGCCGGGCGGTTTGCGCCTGCTGGACTCGTTGCCGCCGTACGACGCGGCCGCCGACGTCGTGCGGGCGGTGAGCGAACTCCGCAAGGCCGGACACAGCCCCGACCTGGTCACCGCGGTGCTCAGCCAGTCCCGGCTCCGAGCCAGGGCCGTGCCCAAGTTCGGCGAGTTCGCAGGCCGCATGCTGTTTACGGAGGCCGGCCTCGAGCAGGCCACCCGGCTGCGGGTGGCGGCGCTGCACGCCGGCCGCTTCGCGGGCGCGTCCCTGAACCGGGTCGTCGACCTCGGCTGCGGCATCGGAGGCGACGCCATGGCACTGGCCGCCATGGACCTCACGGTGACGGGGGTGGACGCCGACGAGGTGACCGCGACCGTCGCCAGCTACAACCTGGCTCCGTTCGAGAACGCGAGCGTGCTGCACTCGTCCGCGGAAGACGTCGACCTGGCCGGCTTCGACGCCGCCTGGCTCGACCCGGCCCGGCGCACCGCCGGGCACTCCAACACCTCGCGCCTGACCCGGCCGGAGGACTACTCCCCGCACCTCGATTTTGTCTTCGGTCTCAGTGAGCGGATGCCCGTCGGCGTCAAGCTCGGGCCGGGCCACGACCGCGAGCTGATCCCCGCGGAGGCCGAGTCGCAGTGGGTCTCCGTGGACGGCAAGCTCGTGGAGATGGGGCTGTGGTTCGGAGCACTGGCGCGCGCCGGCATCCGTCGTTCCGCCCTGCTGCTCGGCCGGACCGGGATCCACGAACTGACCGCGCCCCACGACAGCACGGATGCCCCGGTGGGAGCGCTGGGCGACTACCTGTACGAGCCGGACGGCGCGATCATCCGTGCCCGTCTGATCGGGGACCTGGCCCGGTCGCTCGACGCGTCGATGCTGAGCGAGGGGATCGCGTACCTCACCTCCGAGACCCTGCAACGCACGCCCTTCGCCACCGCATTCCGGGTGCTCGAGGTGCTGCCGGTCGACGAGAAGAAGCTGCGGCTGGCCCTACAGGAACGCCGCATCGGCACTCTCGAGATCAAGAAACGCGGCGTGGACGTCGACCCGGCCACCCTGCGCACCCGACTGAAGCTCAAGGGCCCCGAGTCGGCGACGCTCGTGCTCACCCGGGCCGTCGGCCACCGGGTGGCTCTGCTGGTGGAGCGGATTCCGCCACTCGACTGAGGCCAGCGGCGGAGGACAGCGCGGCTCAGCCGGGCACGACCGTCAGCACCTGCGTGACGATCAACACCCACCCGACCGCGAGGACCAGCCCGGCCAGCCCGGTCCACAGCCCGTAGGCCCACGCGGTGCCAGCACGGCGCTCGGTCACGCGGGCCATCACGGCCAGCACGACCGCGGCCAGGGAGAGCGCCGCACCCCAGACGCCGAAGACCGCGATCAGCAGCCCCAGCAGCCCGAAGACGAGTGATGCGATGGACAGCCCGCTCCGGCCTGCCTGCGCGGTCAGCTCGCTGTCGGTGTAGACGTACGGCACCCAGTCGGTGGGGGCTGTGATGGTCGACGCGTAGTCCAGCTCCCCCGGAGCGGGCGCCGGAGGCCGGGTGAGGTCGACCCGGAAGTCATCGTTGCGGGACCAGTCCCGTTCCTCCCCAACCATCCCTGCTGCTATCTTCCGCTCAGTACGACGAGGTGGGGATGGTGGCGAAGAAGACAGACCAGATCACGATACTGACCAGTGCCAGACCGACGCCGATGAACCCCGTGATCAGCCCGGTCAGCCAGAAACCCCTCGCCTGCGGCTCCTTCGACTTACCGAGGAAGCCCAGGACGACCGCGGCGGCGGGGATGAACAGTCCGAGGATGCCACCCACAATCGGGAGGAACACGATCGGCGAGCCGAGCACGCCGATAACGCCGGCGACCAGCGCCAAGATGCTGAGAATCGGCTGCTTCGCGGCGACCGCACCGTTGGGCGACGAATACGCGTCGCCATAGGCAGGCGCCTGGGTCATCGTTGGGGCGCCGTAGCCGGGCGGCGGGGTCGCGGCGCCGTAGGCGGGCGGGACGGAGGCCGGCGGGGTCGGGCCGTTGTACGCCGGCGGGGCGGCGGACGCCCCCTGCTCGTCGCGCGGGATATCGGGGACGTGCGGCACGTCAGGCACCTGCGGTACGCCGGGCACCTGGGGCACGTCAGGCACGCGGGGCACGTCAGGGTTGCTGGGGTTGTTGGAATCGCTCATGCGAATTCATTCCTTTCCGGACGACGGGGTGGCGTCGCTGGTTGCATATCGGGTCACGGGTCATCGACGCGCAGGGTTTCTGCCCGTGGCCATCGGGTCAGTTGGTATTGAGCAGGGTCGGGTCGTTCGCGATCGCGATCATCAACGGGATCAGCAGGACGACGGCCAGGAGCTGAGCCGCCAGGCCGGCGTAGCCGACAATGAGGCCGGCAATCGCGAGTCCCCGTCCCTTTTCTCCGGTCTTCCCGATCTGGCTCAGACCGATGTGGCCGGTGATGATGCCGACCAGGGAGATCCCGAGCACCGAGGTCACGAGCGACACGATGGACAGCACGTTGTACTTCTCGGACGGGCCCTGCGGCGCGTAGGACTGGGGGTAGCCCGGCTGGGCGTAGGCCGGAGCGGCCTGCGCCGCCGGCGGCTGGAACATGGGCGGGTTAACCGGCGGCTCGTTGGGGTCGGTCATGTCGATTGCTCCTTCGGGAATGGTGCATCTGGGCTGCCGATCTGGCTCCCAGTCGGACAAGGTGTTGATCGCACGAACAAACGTCGCCTGCCGAAGCCAGAATACCCGTCCGGTGGCGAAATACCGGTGGGAGGGGGTTTCAGACCTGGATCTCGGAGACCGGAAGGGTGGAGTCCGCCCCGAACTCCAGTGACGAAGGCGCATGCCCGGCCATGATCAGCTGCGCCCCGAGGGCCGCGATCATGGCGCCGTTGTCGGTGCAGAGCGACAAAGGCGGGATGCGCAGGGCGATGCCGGCTGCATCCGTGCGCTCCTGGGCCACCTGACGCAGCCGGGCGTTGGCGATCACGCCGCCCCCGAGCAGGAGCCTCGGCACATCGAGGTCGACGCAGGCCGCGACGGCCTTGGTCAGGAGGATGTCGACGACCGCCTCTCGGAAACTGGCGGCCACGTCGGCCAGCGGCACCGGCTCATCCGCGTCGCGTCTCTGCTCGACCCAGCGCGCGACCGAGGTCTTGAGCCCGGAGAACGAGAAGTCGTACCGGTGTTTCGCCATGTCCTTGGTCTGGCTGAGACCGCGGGGGAAACGGATGGCGGCGGGATTGCCTTCCCGCGCGGCCCGGTCGATCTGGGGTCCGCCCGGGTAGGGCAGGCCGAGCAGGCGGGCCACCTTGTCGAAGGCCTCGCCGGCCGCGTCGTCGATGGTCTCGCCGAGCAGTTCGACGTCGGAGACCAGATCGCGCACCAGCAGCAGTGAGGTGTGACCGCCGCTGACGAGGAGCGCAACGGTGGGGTATTCCAGCGGCTTCGTGGAGTCGTCTGCGCCGAGTCGAAGCACATCGGCCCCGACGTGACCGACGAGGTGGTTGACCGCGTAGATCGGTTTGCCGAGCGAGATGGCGAGTGCCTTGGCCGCGCCGACCCCGACCATGAGCGCGCCGGCCAGACCGGGGCCGCAGGTCACGGCCACCGCATCGATGTCCTCCAAACGGATGCCGGCCTCCAGCGCGGCCGCCCGGATCGCCGGAACGAGCTCCTCAAGGTGTGCGCGCGCGGCCACCTCCGGCACGACTCCGCCGTAGCGGGCGTGTTCGTCCATCGACGACGCGATCGTGTTGGAGAGCAGGGTGGTTCCGCGCACGATTCCGATTCCGGTCTCGTCGCAGGAGGTCTCGATGCCGAGCACGAGCGGGTTGGCGCGGTTCTGCGCGGTCATCGCGTTCAGGGTGGTCTGCGCGTTCAGGGCGGTCATTCGGTGGCCTCCAGTGCGGCCTCTGCCGGTGTCATCTGCATCTCGGCGTCAGGCACGTGCAGTCGCATCACGATCGCGTCGACGTTGTCGGGCTGGTAGTAGCCAGGGCGGATGCCCAACTCCTCGAAGCCGAGTCGGCGGTAGAGTTCCTGGGCCGGCGGGTTGTCGGCGCGCACCTCGAGGAACACCTCGCGCACGCCCCGCTTCCGGGCCTCGGCGATCAGGCTGAGCATCAGGGTTCGGCCGAGGCCGTGGCCGCGGGCCTCTTCGATGACCGCGATGGTCTGAATGTCGCCCTCGCTCGCTCCCTGCAGGGCCTGCAGCCCGGCGTAGCCCTCGATCCGGTCGGGCTCATCGGGGGGGAAGGCCACCAGGTAGTAGCAGTTCGGGTTGACCACGTCCTGGGCCATCGCCTCGGCGGACCACGCGTCGTTGACGAAGATACGGGTCTCGAGCGCCATGATGGCGTCCACATCGGCGGCTCGGGCGCGCCGCAGCTGCCACATCATCAACTCACCCGTTTCGGGCCGTTGGACACGGTGACATCCGGCGAGCGCAGGTAGAGCGCCGTGTCGGCGGCGAACGGGCGCTGGTGGGCCCACATCAGCTCGGCAACCTGCCCCAGCTCCCCGGCGGACACGGCGACCGCGTCGAAGCGGGGCACCCCAGCGTGCGCCCAGTCGGGCTCCCGCAGCACGGCCGGCCGGGCCACGCCAGGACCGTCGACCCGGATCGGGAGACCCACGGCATCCGCCCTGCTGTACACGGACCAGTTCACCTCGCGGCGACGGGCGTCGGTGACGACGACGAGCGGGCCGGTGTGGCCGTCCTGGTAGCGGGCGAAGGCGAGCGCATCGTGGCTGACGACGGGCACGAAGGGCACCCCGGCGCCCAGCGCGAAGACCCGCGCGGCGGCGATGCCCACACGGAGACCGGTGAAGGGGCCGGGACCCATGCCGCCGACCACCGCGGAGAGGCCGCTGATCGGCACGGCCGCGTCGCTGAGGCAGTCGGCGATCAGGCGGCCGACCACCTCGGCGTGGCGCATAGTGTCGTCGGTGGCGTGTTCGGCGATGACGCCTCGGGCGAGATCCACGACCGCGACGCTCGTTCCGGCGGAAGTATCGATGGCGAGAAGCACCTCACCAGCCTATTCGCTGTGTCCGATGCGCTGTGCCGCCGATGCGCTGTGCCGCCGATGCGCTGTGCCGCCGATCCTGCTCCGCCAAGCCTGCTCGTCGGCCGCCCTGAACGAATTCGACGGAGATTTTGGGCTCTGGAGCCGGATCGGGCCCACTATGGGCCTGTAGGAGCAAAATCTCCGTCGAATTCGTTCGGCCAGCGGGGGCCGTGCGGGGTGACCGTGACCGTGCGCGGCTCGTCGAGGTCGAGCACCTCGGCCTCGTCGGCGACGACGGATGCGGCCGCCTGCGAGGCCCCGACGGGCCGTTCGATCTCGATATCGAGCCAGGAGTCGGCGATACCGTTGAGCATCCCGCGACCCCACTCGACCACGACGATCGACCGAACGAAATCGATGTCGAGGTCATCCAGCTCGAGGGCGCTTCCGAGCCGGTAGGCGTCGACGTGCACGAGCGGGGGTCCGCCGATCGTGCTGGGGTGGGTGCGGGCCAGCACGAAGGTGGGGCTGGTGACCGAGCCGCGCACCTGCAGACCCTCCCCAAGGCCGCGGGTGAAGGTCGTCTTTCCGGCGCCGAGGGGCCCGGTCAGCACGATCAGGTCGCCGGCCTGAAGCAGCCCCGCGACCGTGCGGCCGAACTCGTGCATGCTGTCGGCGTCAGGGATGACGGCGCGCATCAGCGCGAACCGCCCCCGGGCCGAACGCCGCCGCCGGGCCGCGTGCCGCCCGCCGCGCCGTCGACCGCGTTCCGGTAGCTGCGGGTAACCCGGCGGCCGATCCGGGTAACGATCTCGTAGTTGATGGTGCCGGCGGCGTCGGCCCAGTCGGTCGCGCTCGGCACACCGGTCTCCGGGTTGCCGAACAGTACGACCTCGTCGCCGACCGTCACGCGTTCCTGGCCGACGCTGACGACGAACTGATCCATCGCGATGCGCCCGACCAGCGGATGCGAGTGTCCAGAGATGTCGACCCACGCGGTTCCGGAGGCCTGGCGGGGCACGCCGTCCGCGTAGCCGAGTGGCACGAGGGCGAGGTAGCCGTCGACCGGTGCCCGCCACAGGTAGTCGTAGGACACCCCGGCCCCCGCAGCCACGCGGCGCACGGCGGCGACGCGCCCCCGCAGCGTCATCGCCGGGGTGAGGCCCAAATCCTGCGACGTCTGGTCCGCGAACGGCGACAGACCGTAGATGCCGATGCCCACCCGCACCATCGAGAAGCGGGCGGCCGGCACGCGCAGCGCCGCCGCGGTGGACGCCAGGTGGATCAGAGACGGGGCCAGCCCGGTGTCGGCGGCGAGAGCGACACCGCGTTCGAAGCGCTCGATCGCCTCGGCGTCGTCGACCGGGGACGCATTCGACAGGTGGCTGAAAATGCCGGTCACGGTCAGGCGGCCGGCCTGCTCGAGCTGGGCCGCCAGAGCGAACGTCTCGGCCCAGTCCGGTTCGTTCACGCCGTTGCGGTTGAGCCCGGTCTCGAGTTTGAGGTGCACGTCGGCCACGCGACCAAGAGCGGCGGCGGCCTCGGCGACCTGGCGCAGCTGCCGCGCCGAGGACAGCCCGAGGGTGATGTTCCGGGTGATGGCGACGGTGAAATCGGCATCCGGATCGTGCAGCCAGGCCAGGACGGGCGCGTCGATGCCGGCGGCCCGCAGCTCGAGCGCCTCGTCGACGTCGGCCACCCCGAGCCAGTCAGCGCCCGCGGCGAGCGCGGTGCGGGCGACCGGCACTGCCCCATGGCCGTAGGCGTTCGCCTTGACGACGGCCATCAGGTGCGGGGTGCCGGCCACCTGCCTGAGGTGCGCGACGTTGGCGTAGACCGCGCCCAGGTCGACGACGGCCTCGCGGTATCCGGTCATGCCCCGCCCTCCGCGACCACGAACGCACAGGCCACCCCGGCGTCGTGAGTCATGGTCAAGTGCACTGTGTCGATGCCGCGGGCCGTCAGTGCCGCCGCGGTAGCCCCGTGAAGCACGAATCCCGGGTTGCCGTGCGCGTCGGTCACGACGTCCATCTCCTGCCAGCTGGCGCCGGCACTGTCGCCGAGCGCTTTGATCAGTGCCTCCTTGGCCGCGAAGCGCGCGGCCAAGGAGTGCATCGGCAACCCGCGCTCGGCTTTCGTGAAGAGCCGGGGAATAAGCCCAGGCGTGCGCAAGACCTGCCGTTCGAAGCGAGCGAGGTCGACGATGTCGACCCCGATGCCCCGGATCATCCGGTCAACCCTTGCACCCTGTGCTGCACCCTCCGGCTACTCCGACTCGAGGACTGGCGCTACTCGACCGTGACGGACTTCGCCAGGTTGCGCGGCTGGTCGACGTCGAGGCCCTTCACCGTGGCGAGTTCCATGGCGAAAATCTGCAGCGGTACGACCGCGAGGATCGGTTCGAACAGCGGCGAGGCCAGCGGGATGCGGATGACGGTGTCCGCGAACGGCAGCACCGCGACATCCCCTTCTTCGGCGATCGCGATGATGCGCGCGCCGCGGGCCCGGATCTCCTGGATGTTCGAGACCACCTTGGGGTGCAGGTGCGCGGAGCCGCGTGGGCTCGGCACGACGACGAAGACCGGCTGGCCGGGCTCGATCAGCGCGATCGGGCCGTGCTTGAGCTCACCGGCGGCGAAGCCCTCCGCGTGGATGTACGCGAGCTCCTTGAGCTTGAGCGCACCCTCGAGCGCGATCGGGAAGCCCACGTGGCGGCCGAGGAAGAGCACGGCACGCGTGTCGGCCATCCAGGTGGCCAGCTCGTGCACGGTCGACTCCTGCAGCAGCGTGGTCGCCAGCTTGTCCGGGATGGCCTGGAGCTCGGCGATCTGCACGGCGCACTCGGCTTCGCTGAGGCTGCCGCGCACCCGGGCCAGGTGCAGGCCGAAGAGGTAGAGGGCGGCGATCTGGGCGGTGAAGCCCTTCGTTGAGGCCACGGCGACCTCCGGGCCGGCATGGGTGTAGATGACGGCGTCCGACTCGCGGGGGATGGTGGCACCCTGCGTGTTGCAGATCGAGATGGCCTTCGCGCCCGCTTCCCGGGCGAACTTGACCGCCATCAGCGTGTCCATGGTTTCGCCGGACTGGCTGATCGAGATGACCAGGGTCTCGGGGTTCAGCACCGGGTCGCGGTAACGGAACTCGTGGCTGAGTTCGATGTCGACCGGAACCCGGGTCCACTTCTCGATGGCGTACTTGGCGACGTAGCCGGCGTTCGCCGCGGTGCCGCAGGCGACGACCACGATGCGACGGATGCCGGCGAGCACGTCGTCTCCGAATTCGGTCAGCTCGGGAACGACGGCCTGGCCCTCATGGATGCGCCCGCGCAGGGTGTTGCGCACGGCATCCGGCTGCTCGGAGACCTCCTTGGCCATGAAGCTGGACCAGCCGCCCTTCTCGGACGCGGAGGCATCCCAGGCGATGTCGAACTCTTCCACTTCGACGGCGTTGCCGTCGAAGTCGGTCACGGTGACGAGGTCCGGCGTGATCGTGACGATCTGGTCCTGGCCGATGGCGACCGCGCGGCGGGTGTACTCGACGAAAGCGGCGACGTCGGAGCCGAGGAAGTTCTCTCCGTCGCCCAGGCCGATCACGAGCGGGGAGTTGCGGCGGGCGCCGACGACGATGCCGGGCTGGTCTTGGTGGACGGCGAGCAGGGTGAAGGCACCGTCGAGGCGGGAGACGACAGCGCGGAACGCTTCGCCCAGGTCGCCGACGCGCTGGTATTCCCGGCCAAGCAGGATCGCGGCGACCTCGGTGTCGGTCTCACTCTCGAAGGTGAATCCCTCGGCGAGGAGTTCGTCCTTGAGCACGGAGAAGTTTTCAATAATTCCGTTGTGAATAAGGGCCAGCTTGCCGTTGTCACCCAGGTGCGGGTGCGCATTCACGTCATTCGGCGCCCCGTGGGTGGCCCACCGAGTGTGTCCGATCCCGGTGTTCCCATTATTAATCGGGTTCGCCTCGAGCTCGGCGGCCAGAACGGCCAGTTTGCCCGCTCGCTTAGCGGTATTGAGAGCACCCTCGCTGTCGATGACAGCGATCCCCGCGGAGTCGTACCCCCGGTACTCGAGTCGCCGCAGACCTCCCATCAGGACCTGAACGCTCTTGTTATCTCCGACGTAACCAACGATTCCACACATGACTGCGATATTAGTCCGAGTAAGCTCGGTGAAATGTCCGATCCGGTTGCGAGTCCCTGGAACAACGGCCACAGCACTCCTTTCGTCGAACTGGACCGGGCTGACTGGGCCGCCCTCGCGCCAACCACCCGGCTTCCGCTGCGGGAGACGGAGATCGTGCAGTTGCGGGGGCTGGGTGAGCCGCTCGACCTCAATGAGGTGACGGATGTCTACTTGCCGCTCAGCCGCCTGCTCAACCTCTACGCCGCCGGTGCACGGCAGCTGCACCGCGCCACGAGCGACTTCCTCGGGGAGCGCGCCCAGCGCACGCCGTTCGTGATCGGGGTCGCCGGATCGGTCGCGGTGGGCAAGTCCACCATCGGCCGCTTGCTGAGGGAGCTGCTGGCCCGCTGGGAGGACACCCCGCGGGTCGAGTTGGTGACCACCGACGGTTTCCTGCTGCCCAACGCCGAACTCACCCGCCGGGGCCTGATGGACCGAAAAGGGTTCCCCGAGTCCTACGACCGGCGGGCCCTGCTACGCTTCGTGGCCGCGGTCAAGAGCGGTGCCGCCGAGGTGCGGTCGCCGTTCTACTCACACCTCAGCTATGACATCGTGCCCGACGCCCAGATCGTGGTGCGGCAGCCGGACATCCTGATCGTCGAGGGTCTCAACGTGCTGCAGCCGCCCGGACCGGGCCACGGCCTCGCCGTCAGCGACCTCTTCGACTTCACCGTATACGTGGACGCCCGCACGCAGGACATCGCCCGCTGGTACGAGGAGCGCTTTCTCAAGCTGCAGCGCGGCGCGTTCAGCAATCCGAAGTCGTACTTCCACCGGTACGCGAGTTTGACCGAGGCCGCGGCGCGGAGCCGGGCCCGGGAAATCTGGACCGAGATCAACGAACCGAACCTGCTGCGCAACATCCGTCCGACCCGCTCTCGGGCGACCCTCGTGCTGCGCAAGGATCCGAACCACTCCGTCTCCAAGGTGCTGCTGCGCAAGGTGTGACCCGCCGTGTGTCACCGCACAGTGTGCTCCGCCGTGTGTCACCGCACAGGCACCCTCGACGTCCGGGCACCCTCGACGTCCGGGCACTCCGGCCGTGAACCAATTCGACGGAGATTTTGGCGAAAAGCCGGTTTCTCTGGCTGTTTCGGAACGATTCGGGCAAAATCTCTCCGTCGAATTCGTCAGGGGCGCGGGGCGGAGCGGGCGCGCGGGGCGCGGCCGAAAACGAGGGCGCGGGGCCCGCGGCCGAGAACGAGGGTGCGGCCGAGGGTGCGGCCGCGGCGAGAACTCTCTAGAGGGCGAGCTGCAGGCGCACGATGTCGGCCAGCTCGTTCGCGAGCCGGTCGGCGGTGCCCTGATCGGCCGCTTCGACCATGACGCGCACCATGGGCTCGGTGCCCGACGGTCGCAGCAGCACCCGTCCGGTGTCCCCGAGCTCGGCCTCAGCGGCGCGGATAGCCTCCGCGATGACCTCGTTCGATTTCAGCCCGTGATGGTCGATGCCGCGCACGTTGACCAAGATCTGCGGGTAGACCGTCATCACCGAGGCGAGCTCTGCGAGGGTCTTGCCGGTGCGTGCCATTTCGGCGACCAGGTGCAGCCCGGTCAGGATGCCGTCACCGGTCGTGGCGAACTTGGTCATGATCACATGACCGGATTGTTCACCGCCGAGGGACAGCCCGTCGACGTTGAGCTCTTCGAGCACGTACCGGTCGCCGACCTTGGCCTCGATCATGCGGATGTCGTTGGCCGCCATGGCCTTACGCAAACCGAGATTGCTCATCACCGTGGCCACGAGCGTGCGGTCCTTCAGAACCCCGCGCTCGGCCATGGAGACAGCGAGGATCGCCATGATCTGGTCACCGTCGATGATGTTGCCGTCGCGGTCGACGGCCAGGCACCGGTCCGCGTCGCCGTCGTGGGCGATTCCGACGTCGGCACCGGCCTCGAGGACGGCACGGGAGAGGTTGTCGAGGTGGGTGGAGCCCACCCCGTCGTTGATGTTGTTGCCGTCGGGGTCGGCTCCGATGACCGTGAGCGTGGCACCGGCATCCGTGAAGACCTGCGGCGATACGCCGGCGGCGGCGCCGTGCGCGCAGTCGAGCACGACGTGGATGCCGTCCAGGCGGTGCGGCAGCGTTCCGAGCAGGTGCACGACATAGCGGTCCTCGGCGTCCGCGAAGCGGCTGATGCGACCGACGTCTCCGCCGATCGGCGTGAGCATGTCGAGCGACAGGTGCTCTTCGATGCGGTCCTCAACGTCGTCGGGAAGTTTGGTTCCCCCGAAGGCAAAGAACTTGATGCCGTTGTCGGGAGCGGGGTTGTGCGAGGCGGAAATCATCACGCCGAAATCTGCGCCGATATCGGCGATCAAGAAAGCCGCGGCGGGAGTCGGAATGACGCCCGCGTCGAGCACGTCCACACCGGAGCTCGCCAGTCCGGCCGCGACCGCGGCCGAAATGAATTCACCGGAGATCCGAGGATCCCGGGCGAGCACCGCAACGGGCCGACGGCCCTCTGCGCGGCGCAACTCCGCGCGGCGGCCCTGAGTGAGGACCGCCGCACTGGCCTGGGCGAGGGCCAGAGCCAGGCCAGCCGTGAGATCACGGTTGGCCAGACCCCGGACGCCGTCCGTGCCAAATAGTCGAGGCATTTTTCTACGGTGCCAATCGACTTAACGCTTGGAGAACTGAGGAGCCTTACGGGCCTTCTTGAGTCCGGCCTTCTTACGCTCCTTGACGCGAGCGTCACGGTTGAGGAAGCCGGCCTTCTTGAGGATGGCGCGGTTGTTCTCTTCGTCGATCTGGTTCAGCGAACGCGCGATACCGAGACGCAGGGCACCGGCCTGGCCGGAGGGGCCACCACCGGTGATGCGGGCGATGACGTCGTAGCTGCCGATGAGGTCGAGCACCTTGAACGGGTCGTTGATGAGCTGCTGGTGCAGCTTGTTCGGGAAGTAGTCCCCGAATTCGCGGCCGTTGACGGTGATCGTGCCGGAGCCGGGGACGATGCGCACGCGGGCGATGGCCTGCTTGCGACGTCCGACGGCTGCGCCGGGAACATTGAGGATGGCGCGGGGCGCCTTGGTTACAGTCTCGGTCGGAGTCTCGGTCGAGTAGCTCTCCGGAGCCTGGTCAATCTGATCTGCGATTTTCGCCACGATGGTGTGAATCCTTTTTTCTTAGAATCGAAAAGTCTGGAGGCCGGCGCTACTGAGCGACCTGGGCGAGGGTGTACGGCTTCGGCTG
The DNA here is from genome assembly GCF_004403055.1 of Cryobacterium sp. TMT1-19. Classification (NCBI taxonomy): domain Bacteria; kingdom Bacillati; phylum Actinomycetota; class Actinomycetes; order Micrococcales; family Microbacteriaceae; genus Cryobacterium; species Cryobacterium sp. TMT1-19. The sequence continues at coordinate 27,928 of NZ_SOHB01000021.1, read as the reverse complement.
CTGCGCAGCGTGCGGGTGCTCCGGGCCGGCGTAGACCTTGAGCTTGGCCAGCTGGGCGCGGCCGAGCGTGTTTTTCGGCAGCATGCCACGGATGGCCTTCTCAACCGCGCGGGTCGGGTGCTTCTCGAGCATCTCCGAGTAGTTGGTGGCCGTGAGGCCGCCCGGGTAACCGGAGTGGCGGTAGGCCATCTTCAGGTCGAGCTTCTTGCCGGTAAGGGCAATCTTCTCGGCGTTGATGATGATGACGAAGTCGCCCATATCCATGTGGGGAGAGAACGTTGCCTTGTGCTTCCCGCGAAGGAGAATGGCGGCGTGGCTGGCAAGACGACCGAGCACGATATCTGTGGCGTCGATGACGACCCAGTCGTGCTGGACTTCGCTTGCCTTGGGAGTGTAAGTGCGCGTCACTATTGAGCTGCTTTCTTGTTCGAACGGAGGTGTTCGTGAATCCCGCTCCGGGTGTGTTCCCAGAGAGGGAACACGATCGATGGAGGGCTCACGTTCGTGTGTCTGGCTGCAACGCACAGACACCAAGGAATAACACTAACGCCGTCGGCCCGGCAGCGCAATTCAACCATTACTCGGTGTCGTCGATGAGCTCCCGGCGCGCGCGCGTTTCGCGGGCCCGCAGGGCGAGCAGTTCGTCGGCCGGATAGCCGACCTGAAGCAGCGTGAGACCCTGGGCGGGCATCACCTTGAACTCGCTGGTGCGGGCCCGCTCGATCCGGAGGTCGACCAGGCGGTCCCCGGACAGCCGCCCCTCCCCCACCGCGACGCAGGCCCCGACCAGCGCGCGCACCATGCTGTGGCAGAAGGCGTCAGCCTGAACGGATGCGACGAGCACACCATCCGGATCGCGGTACCAGCGGAACTCCTGCAGGGTGCGGATCGTGGTCGCCCCGGGCCGCGGCTTGCAGTAGGTGGCGAAGTCGTGCAGGCCGATCAGCGTCGCGGCAGCCGCGTCCATGGCGTCCACGTCGAGGGCGAAGCCGTGCCAGGTGGTGCGGAACCGCTGCAGCGGGTCGTGCCCGACGACGGAGTCGGCGATCCGGTACTCGTAGCGCCGGTAAAGCGCGGAGAACCGGGCGTCGAACCCGGGCGGGGCGAGCACGGAGGATGTGATCACGATTTCGGGCTGGGTGACGAGGATGCCGCTGAGCCGCCGCTGCACCATGACCGCCAGGGGCGTCGGGGGCCGCCCCTTGCCGCGGGAGATGCGCACGAGGCCGTCGGCCTGGTCGGGGTTCAGATCGAAGTGGGCGACCTGCCCGGTCGCGTGCACACCGGCATCCGTTCTCCCGGCCACGGTCAGGATCGGGGTCGGCGGGTGGCTGTGCAGGATGCCGGCCAGCCCGGCCTCGATCTGACCCTGCACGGTGCGGAGGCCCGGCTGCGTCGCCCAGCCGCTCATGCCGGTGCCGTCATAGGCGATGTCGAGCCTGATCCGGGTGGTACCCGCTGCTTGGGTCTCGTCGGGCGCCGGGGGAAGAATCACGGGGGTAAGTGTACGGTCCGGTCCGGGTTATCGTAGAACCCGGACTTCGGTCCCCACCTGTCATGAAAATCTGCCGCCCCCGCCCTCTGACGCTCATCCGGACTCCGTGAACGTGCCCACCAAACGCCTGGCCGGTCTCGACGGCCTGCGTGGCATCGCCGTCGTTCTGGTCGTGGTGTTCCACTTCTTCCCCGCGGTCCTTCCCGGCGGATTCATCGGGGTCGACGTCTTCTTCGTGATCAGCGGGTTCCTGATCACGGGCCTCCTCATCACCGAACGGGACGAAACCTCGCGGATCGCGCTCGGTCGATTCTGGAAACGGCGGGCGCTGCGCCTGGTGCCGCCACTGGTCCCGCTGGTGCTGATCCTGTGCACTGCCGCCTGGCTGATCGGCGGCGACGTGCTGGTGGGCCTCGGCTGGCAGCTGCTCGGCGCGATCACCTTCGGCTACAACTGGGTGTCGATCGCCGGGTCGGCGAGTTACTTCAGCGCCACGGCGCCGGAACTGTTCCGCAACCTGTGGTCGCTGGCGGTGGAGGAGCAGTTCTACCTGGTCTGGCCGTTCGCTCTCCTCGGCCTGCTGCTGGTGAGGAGCGGCCGGCTTCGCCTGGCACTCGTCGCCGGCCTGGCCTTGGCCTCTGCCGTCTGGATGGGGCTACTGTACGACCCCGCCGACCCCACCCGGGTGTACTACGGCTCGGACACGCACAGCTTCGGGCTCTTCACCGGTGCCGCGCTCGCGCTGCTGCTGCGCCGTTCGGGCCTTCCGGGCGGCACGGCACCCCGCCTCGCCGCCCTGCGCGACCGCTGGCGGCCGTGGCTGGGTCGGCTCGCCCTGGCCGGGGTTCTGGCGGCGGCGTTCGCCCTGCCCGACACCGGCCTGGCGACCTATCGAGGCGGACTGATGCTGGTGAGCCTGCTGACCGCGGTCGTGATCTGGGCGGCCGTGCGCGGGCCAGGCTTCGGCCAGGCGCTGGACACCGCGCCGCTGCGCTACCTGGGTGAACGCTCCTACGGCATCTATCTGTGGCACTGGCCGGTGCTCGTGCTCGCCCAGGGGGCGTGGCCGGCGGCCGCCGCGTCGCCGACCGTGCTGACGAGCATCGGAGTCGGGGTGCTGGCGGGCGCGCTGACGCTGCTGGCGGCCGGTGGATCGTACCGCTGGCTGGAACTTCCCGTGCGCACGAAGGGGGTGCGCGGCAGCATCCGTCGCCTGCGGCAGAGCACGAGCGGCGCGCGCACGATCCGCATGCCCGGCAGGCTCGTCTGGTTCGGCCTGTTCGGCGCCGCCGCGCTGTTTCTGGCGACCGGCACGACCGCGGCGCTGCTCACCGCTCCCGCCCAGACGAGCGCCCAGAGCGAGATCGAACGCGGCCAGAAGGCACTGGATGCTGCGCAGCGGCAGGCCGTGCAGAACGCACGGCGCGCGTCCCGGCCGGCCGTCAGCGCCATTGAACGCGCGGCGCCCGGGGACCTGATCACGGCCGTGGGCGACTCGGTGATGCTCGCCTCGGCCCCCGAGCTGCAGGCCGGCTTCCCGGGGATCGCGATCGATGCCACCGTCTCACGGGGCATGGGGGCTGCCCCCGACATCCTGGCCACCCAAGCCGAGGCCGGCACGCTCCGGCCGGTGGTCGTCGTGGGCCTCGGCACCAACGGGCCGATCCGTTCGAGTCAGCTGGCGGCCATCCGCGCGGTGATCGGCCCGGACCGGGAGCTGATCCTGGTCACTGCCTTCGCCGAACGTGACTGGACGGCCGGGGTCAACGCCAGCCTGGCCGAGTACGCGGCCCGGCACCGCACGGTCGAGCTGGCCGATTGGAGCACGGCGATCGCCTCGCACACGGATGTGCTCGCAAACGACAACATCCATCCCGGTCCGGCCGGCGGTCGGATCTATGCCGACGTCATCCGGGCCGCTCTGGAGCGGCTGGCCGAGCCGCCGCCGCAGCCGGGCCTCGAGGCGTATCGCCTGCCCGACCCTGCCGGGTCACCCTCTTTCCAGCCGCCGCTGCTGCCGTGACCAAGGCCGGGTCGGCGGGTCGGCGGGTGCGGATCCCGGGTGGGACTAGACCTCAATGGTGAAGGCGAGACTGCGGGTGGTGGGCGTGAAACCCATGCCGAGGTACAGGTTCAGCGCGCCGGTCGGACTTTCGGAGTCGACGACCAGGGTCGCCCGGGCCAGACCCTCGGTGCGTGCGGCATGCAGATGCGTGCCGAGCAGGGTCCGCGCGATGTGTTTGCCCCGCCATCCGTCGATGACGCCGACGAGGTCGACGTGGCTGCCGGTGTAGCCCTGGTTCAGCCAGTCGTCCTCGTTGACCGTGGCCAGGGTGAAGCCCACGACCTTCGGGGTGCCGTCGGGGCCGGCCGCGAGGGCCAGGTATGAGAGGTCGGGGCGGAATTTGCGACTCGTCACGAAGGAGTCCCAAGCATCGTCGCTCATCGGTTGGCTGGCCCAGTGATCCCGGAACGACGAGTCGCGCGCTTCGTGAACGGCCGCAGAGAGCTCCGAGGTAAACCGGATGACGCGGATGTCAACCGGAAGGTCGATCTCGGGGATCGGCTCGTCGAGGCGCCGCTCGAGGGACTGGAAGTACCGGGCGCATTCCATGCCGAGGCGCCGGAACAGACGGGTGCTGCGGTACGCGGTCTCGTCGGTGTAGGCGAGGATCCAGCGTGGAACCGAGGGATCGTCGGTGGCGAGCTGCTGCTCGGCCCGGCCCAGCTGCCACGCGAGCAGCTCGCGGCCGATTCCGCGTCCGCGGTAGTCGGGGTGCACCCCACCGACCAGGATCGCGCGGGCCAGCGTCTCGCGCGGCGGCCCCATCACCATCCCCATCGCCACGAGGGTGCCGTCGGCGGCGAACCCGATCAGGGAATCCCGCTCCGGATGGAAGTACGACAGACCGAAGTCCCGCTCGATTCCCTCCCGCGTCGTCAGGTGGTACGGATGGTCCGCCTTGCCGACCGCTCGGGTGAACTGCCACAGGTCGTCGGCGTCCGACACCGTTGCCGGACGCCACCGGGCGATCTCAGGGTGGGCGGGCCCCGGCGCGTCGGGCGGCAGGGCTGCACGCCGACGCGGGTCCTGATTCTGGGTTCCGGTCAGGCGTTCCATGGCCAATATCGTAGCCGGGGCCCCGCGAGGGCGCTAGCCCGTCGCCGGGGCACAAAGAGAGGGGCCCGACCGAAGTCGGGCCCCTCTCAATTCAACACAGCGATTCAGTTGAGCCGATACAGCGCAGGGTGCTTACTTGGATTCCTCAGCGGCAGCGACATCATCTTCGACGACGTCAGCATCCTGGACGACGACCTCGGCCGGAGCCTCGGCAACGGGCGCTGCCGCGGCGGGCTTGGAAGCAGCCTTGGCGGAGGAGCGCTTGACCTTCGGGGTGACGGGCTCGAGAACGAGCTCCATCTGCACCATCGAAGCGTTGTCGCCCTTGCGGAAGCCGAGCTTCGTAATGCGGGTGTAACCGCCCTCACGAAGGGCAACCTGAGGTGCGATCTCGGTGAAGAGCTCGTGCACGACGGTCTTGTCGCCGATGGTGGCGAGCACGCGACGACGGGCGTGCAGGTCACCCTTCTTTGCGAAGGTGATCAGTCGCTCGGCGACCGGACGCAGGCGCTTGGCGCGCGTCTCGGTCGTCTTGATGGACTTGTGGGTGAATAGGGATGCGGCCAGGTTGGCGAGCATGAGGCGCTCGTGGGCCGGTCCGCCTCCGAGGCGGGCTCCCTTAGTGGGCGTAGGCATTGGTTATCTCCAGTATCAAAGTCGAAAGTCAGTCTGAACGACTGCTTTAGATGGTTTCTTCGTCGTAGCCGCTGTAGAAGTGGGCGCCGTCGAATCCGGGCACCGAGTCCTTCAGGGACAGGCCGAGCTCAACGAGCTTGTCCTTGACCTCATCCACCGACTTCTGTCCGAAGTTGCGGATGTTCATCAGCTGGGTCTCCGAGAGGGCGACCAGTTCGCTGATGTTGTTGATGCCCTCGCGCTTGAGGCAGTTGTACGAGCGAACCGACAGATCGAGGTCTTCGATCGGAATCGACAGCTCGGTCGACAGCACGGCATCGACCGGCGCGGGGCCGATTTCGATGCCCTCGGCGGCGGTGTTCAGCTCACGGGCCAGACCGAACAACTCGGTCAGCGTACGACCGGCGGATGCGATGGCGTCGCGAGGCGAAATCGCCGACTTGGTCTCCACGTCAACGACGAGGCGGTCGAAGTCGGTGCGCTCACCGGCACGAGTTGCCTCGACGCGGTAGGTCACCTTGAGCACGGGCGAGTAGATCGAGTCGACCGGAATCTGGCCGGCCTCAGAGTACTCGTTGCGGTTCTGGGTGGCCGACACGTAGCCGCGGCCGCGTTCGATGGTCAGTTCGAGTTCGAACTTGGCCTTGTCGTTCAGCGTGGCGATGACCAGCTCGGGGTTGTGCACCTCGACACCGGCCGGAGCCGAGATGTCGGCGGCCGTGACCTGGCCGGCACCCTGCTTGCGCAGGTACGCGGTGATGGGCTCGTCGTGCTCGCTGGAGATGACGAGGCCCTTGATGTTGAGGATGATCTCGGTGACGTCTTCCTTGACACCGGGAACGGTGCTGAACTCGTGCAGCACACCGTCGATCCGGATGCTGGTGACAGCGGCTCCGGGGATCGATGACAGGAGGGTGCGGCGCATCGAGTTGCCGAGGGTGTAACCGAAACCAGGCTCAAGAGGTTCGATGACGAACCTGGATCGGAACTCCGAGATGTTCTCTTCGGTGAGCGTGGGGCGCTGTGCAATAAGCACTGTTGATTCCTTTCGGCTAAGTGTCCGCTATATGACACTTGCGTGGCGAGGTTTTGAGTTGTGTGTCTCTCGACAAGCCCGACAATCGAGCACATCGTCGAACGAGGGAGGGGTGATGCCCCACGACCCGCCACAGCCGGGCCCGTCTTGTGACGGGCCCGGCCGATGGCGAGATGCCGGTTGGTTAGACGCGACGACGCTTGGGCGGACGGCATCCGTTGTGCGCCTGGGGGGTGACGTCGTTGATCGAACCGACCTCGAGGCCGGCGGCCTGGAGCGAACGGATCGCGGTCTCGCGGCCCGATCCCGGACCTTTGACGAAGACGTCAACCTTCTTCATGCCGTGCTCCTGCGCCTGGCGGGCAGCCGACTCGGCAGCCAGCTGCGCGGCGAACGGGGTCGACTTGCGCGAACCCTTGAAGCCGACTCCACCCGAGGACGCCCAGCTGATGACCGCACCGGTGGTGTCAGTGATCGAGACGATGGTGTTGTTGAAGGTGCTCTTGATGTGGGCCTGGCCCACAGCGACGTTCTTCTTTTCTTTCTTGCGCGGCTTCCGAACGGCCGACTTTGGTGCTGCCATGAATTTCTCCTGAATCCTAAAGGCGAGACGGGCCAGGCCGAGGCCTAGCGCGCCTTCTTCTTGCCGGCTACGGTGCGCTTCGGGCCCTTGCGGGTGCGAGCGTTGGTCTTGGTGCGCTGGCCACGAACGGGCAGGCCCTTGCGGTGGCGGATGCCCTCGTAGCTGCCGATCTCGACCTTGCGGCGGATGTCAGCGGCAACCTCACGGCGGAGGTCACCCTCAACCTTGAAGGTTCCTTCGATGTAGTCACGGAGTGCGACGAGCTGCTCGTCACTCAGGTCCTTGACTCGGATGTTTCCATCGATTTCAGTGTCGGCGAGGGTCTTGAGTGCCCTCGTGCGGCCAACACCAAAGATGTAAGTCAGTGCAACTTCCACGCGCTTATCGCGGGGAATATCAACGCCGGCTAGACGTGCCATTGTGGCTTCTCCTGTATATGAGTGGAGGTCTGTGACAGTGCCTGTTCATCGGCCTCCAACCGATGGTGTCCCCCCGAAGGGTTCCCGGCACTGCTATTTTCTGTATTCAGTTGCATCTCGACCGACTCGACCGTGATCGAGCCTGTCGAGATCAGCCCTGACGCTGCTTGTGACGAGGGTTCTCGCAGATGACCATCACGTTGCCATTACGGCGGATGACCTTGCACTTGTCGCAGATCTTCTTGACGCTGGGCTTGACCTTCATGGTGTGTCCTTGTATTCGCTGTCTTCGTACCCCAGGAACGCCTCGGGCCGTTACTTACAGCACTCTCTACTTGTAGCGGTAAACGATCCGGCCGCGAGTCAGGTCGTACGGGCTCAGCTCCACGATCACACGATCCTCCGGGAGGATACGGATGTAGTGCTGACGCATCTTGCCTGAAATGTGGGCAAGAACTTTGTGGCCGTTGCTCAACTCGACGCGAAACATCGCGTTGGGAAGAGCTTCGACTACCGCGCCCTCGATTTCGATGACACCGTCTTTTTTGGCCATAACTCACTATCGCTAGGGTATTGATTGCTGGTCGTGCGTGGATTGTGGTGCACTGATACGCCGCATACGTGCGCACAAGACACCAAGGATTAACTCTATGGTACGGAGTTGCCTTTTGGCAATTCTTCCCTATAATCCCTCGCGGGATTCTCCGCTCAGAGGGCCTTCTGCACCGCGGCCACGACCAGGACCACGTCGGCGAACAGCGGATGCGCGGCGTCCAGGCCGCACACCGACGCGGTGAACGATTCGGCCGTCTCGGCGCGCAGCATCCGTTGCAGCAGGGCGCTCTGCTCATCGTCGGCGACGTCGAACCGGAGTGCGGCTTCGACGGCTGCGAGCAGCGCGACCGGGCGGGTGCCGTGTTCGGCGATCTCGGCGGCAGGGCCGATGAACCGTTCGTGGCGGCTGAGCTTGCGCAGCGGCTGGCGGCCGACGCGCTCTACCGTGTCGGGCAGGGACGGGTTGGCGAAGCGCACCAGGATCTTCTCCCGGTAGGCGCGCTGGGCGTCCACGTCGAGGCCGTGCTTGGCCACGAGCAGGGTCGAGGTTTCCTCGAGCACCGCTCGGACGCCGTCCAGCACCGCCGGCACCAGGAGCGCGTCGGAGATCTTGGAAGCCCCGGCGACACCGCCGAGGTAGGCGACGGTCGCGTGTCCGGTATTCACCGTGAACAGCTTGCGCTCGATGTAGGGCGCGAGATTGTCGACGAAAGTCGCACCCGGGATGACCGGCACGGCGCCGTTGAAGGCGCCCTGCTCGATGACCCACTCGTAGAAGGCCTCGACGGTTACGTCGATGCCGTCGTCCTCGGCCTGGCCGGGCACGATGCGGTCGACTGCCGTGTTGGCGAAGACGACGCGCTCGGCCACAGCCGCTCGCTCCGGCTCCGGCACGTTGGCCCAGATCTGTTCGGCGAGGACATCCGTGGCGTTGATGGCGTTCTCGCACGCCATCACGGCCAGGGGCGGCAACTCGGCCGACCGCCGCCCCAGTCCGGCCGCGATGACCGGTGCCACGAAGCGGAGGACGGTGGGGCCGACCGCGGTGGTGACGATATCGGCCGTCGCGATCTCGTCGATCAGTGCGGCCTCATCCGTGGCGCTGTTGATGGCCCGGAAAGTGTCGACCACGCGGGGGGTCGACACTTCCCCTGCCTCGTGCACGGCGTAGCTGCCGGCAGCCTGCAAAGCGTCGATCAGGGAGACATTCACATCGGCGAAGACAACCTCGTATCCGGCATCGTGAAGCAGGAGGCCGACAAATCCGCGGCCGATGTTCCCTGCACCGAAGTGAATGGCCTTCATTCTGCGTTTACCTCCTCGAGGAGCATGAAGATGTCCTCTGCTGTGACGGCGTCAATCAATTTCTGCACTTCGTCCTCGTCCGAGAAGACGATCGCGATCTTCTGCAGGATTTCGAGGTGCTCATTGTTGAGCCCCGCGATCCCGACGGCGAAACGCACCTGCTGGCCGTTCCAATCGATCGGTTCGGCGTAACGCACGAGCGACAGGGCCGACCGGACGATCGACTCCTTGGCGTCGTTGGTCCCGTGCGGGATCGCCAGGAAATTTCCCATGTAGGTCGACACGCTGGCTTCGCGGTCGAACATCGAGTCGACGTAGTCTTCGCGCACGGCGCCTGCGGTGACGAGCAGGGCGCCGGCCTCACGGATTGCGTCGAACTTCGTGGTGGCCGACCCCGCGGCCACGACGTTGCCCAGTTCCAGAATGCGGTCGGTCATCGCGCTACCTCCTCGGCCGCCTGGCCCTGAATCAGGGCGACGACGTCATCGTATTTCGGGCTGTTCATGAAATTCTCGACCGAGACATGCGTCGAGTCAGGAGACTTCGACTGGGCCCGGGCGGTCAGGTCCTGGTGCGTGATGACCAGGTCGGCCGTGCCGTCGAGGTTCGCGATCGCCTGGTTGGTCACGGTGATGCCGTCGAGACCGGCCTTCTTGATCTTGTTGCGCAGCACCGAAGCGCCCATGGCGCTGGAGCCCATTCCGGCGTCGCACGCGAAGATGATGTTCTTCACACGGCGAGCGGTGGTGGCCGAAGTTCCGGAGGCTCCGAGGCCGCCGAGGATGGTGCTGGCCTTGCCCTTGTTTGCTTCGGTCTTGGCGATGGCCTCGGCCATGTCACCGGTATCGCCGGCGGTCAGGTCGCGCTTGCGGCTGGCACGGAGGATGACGGCTGCGATCAGGAATGACACCGTGGCGGCGCCGATGACGGAGAGGATGACGCCGACGTAGCTGCCCGGGGCGGTCTGGATCAGGATAGCGATGATGCTGCCGGGTGAGGCTGGGGCGCGCAGGCCGGTTGCGAAGGCCACGTTGATGGCGACACCGGTCATGCCGCCGCCGACTGCGGCGAGGAGCAGTGCCGGCTTCATCAGCACGTACGGGAAGTAGATCTCGTGGATGCCGCCGAAGAAGTGGATGATGATGGCGCCCGGTGCGCTGGCCCGTGCGATGCCGACTCCGAAGAAGGAGAAGGCGAGCAGGATGCCCAAGCCGGGGCCGGGGTTCGCCTCGAGCAGGAACAGCACCGACTGGCCGTTTTCAGCAACCTGCTGCACACCGATCGGCGTGAGCACGCCATGGTTGATGGCGTTGTTGAGGAACAGGATCTTGCCGGGCTCGATGAAGATGCTGGCGATGGGCAGCAGGCTGTTGGAGACGAGCCAGTCGACGATCATCTCGAGGAAATTGCTGATCCCGGTCACGAGCGGGGCGATTCCGAAGAACGCACCCAGCGCGAGGATCATGCCGAGGATGCCGGACGCGAAGTTGTCGACCAGCATCTCGAACCCGGGCTTGATCTTGCCGGCCCAGAGGCTGTCAAGCTTCTTCAGGAGGTACGCGGATCCCGGGCCGACGATCATGGCGCCGATGAACATCGGGATCTCGCTGCCCACGATGACACCCATGGTCGCGATCGAGGCGATGACCGCACCACGCGTTCCGTAGACCATCCGGCCACCGGTGTTGGCGATCAGGAGCGGCAGCAAGTACACGATCATCGGTCCGACGAGCGTTTCCAAGGTCGCGTTCGGGGTCCAACCGGTCGGAATGAAAAATGCGGTGATCAATCCCCACGCGATGAATGCAGGGATGTTGGGCATGACCATTCCGCTGAGGAAGGTTCCGAAGCGCTGAACGTGCACACGGGTTCCTCCGCTCTTGGTCTTGGTAGCTGACGTCGTCGTCATTTCTCTGCCTTTCGTAGGGATGCGATGAGGAGTTGCCCCGTCACGTTGCGACTTATTCAAGTCTGACCAAGGTGGTCGTGCGGGGCCACCAGAGACTTTTCCGCACCCCCGGAAATCTCGTGGCAGAGATCCGGCCGGGAGCGGCGTGGGAGACTTGCTTTTTACTTGGGAGTTTCATGCGATGAGCGACAAACAGACACGGATGCTGGATTTTCTGTCGCAGACACCGGCCTGGGTTACCGCCGGCGAGCTTGCCGACCTCCTGGGCGTCACGCCCCGGACCGTGCGCAGCTACGTCACGAACCTGAAACTGGCCGCCGGGCCGCTCGAGATCATCGAGTCGGGGCCGGCCGGGTACCGGCTGGACCTCGAGGCGTTCGCCATGTTCCGCGCCAGGGGGCGCATTCACTCGGACGAAGCCGAGACCCCGACGGATCGCCTTTACACTTTGGTGCGCCGGCTCACGGAGTCCCACGAGGGGCTCGACGTCTACGCTCTGTCCGCCGAGCTGTTCGTCAGTGACTCCACGATCGACTCCGACCTGACCAAGGTGCGGCAGCTACTGCCCGCCACCGGGCTCACGCTCACCCGCCACGGCAGCGTGGTCACGCTCGCCGGCTCCGAGACCGACCGGCGGAGGCTGCTCAGCCGGCTGTTCCGCGAGGAGAGTTCGCGCGGTCTGCTCGAACTCGAGGCGATCCAGCGCGAGTTCGCCTCCGAGAGCCTCGGAGAGTTCAAGACGGATCTGATCGCGATGCTCGACTCGCAGGGGTATTTCGTCAACGAGTACGGCACCAACGACGTTCTACTCCATGTCGCCATCGCCATCGACCGGGTCACGAGGCGCACCTCCCCCGTGGTGGCCGAGACCGCGGCATCCGTCGGCTCCCCCGACGCGATGACCCTTGCCCTCTCCGGGCTGATCGTGCGCCACTTCCACGTCGAACTGGGTGCCGGTGACCTCGGCTACATCGCACTCCTGCTCAAGACCCGGGTGATCACACCCGGGCAGGACCAGCCGGCGCAGGTTCTGATCGAGAGCTTCGTCCGCCCCGAAGATCTCGACGCCGTGCGCCGGATCGTCGGCCAGGCCGGGGACGAGTTCCTGCTGGACCTCGCGGAGGAGAACTTCATCGTGAGGCTCACGCTGCACGTGCGCAACCTGATCAACCGGGCGACAGACCGCTCGTACTCGCACAACCCGCTCACCCGGTCGATCAAGACGTCCTACCCGATGATCTATGAGGTCGCCGTCTACATCGCCAGCCAGTTGCAGCGGCAGGAGCAGATCGTGATCAACGACGATGAGATCGCGTACATCGCGATGCACGTCGGTGCCCACCTTCAGCAGCAGTCCCGGCGCGAGGACCTGGTCACGTGCGCTCTGATCTGCCCGAACTATTACGACATGCACGTGCTGCTGCGCGAACGGATCGAGCGGGTCCTCGGTGACGAGCTCGAAGTTGTGTCGGTGGTCACCCGCAGCGACGTCGACTGGAAGGCCCTGGACGCGAAACTCGTGCTCTCCACCATCGAACCGCAGTCGCCGGCCGAGGCCGTCATCGTGATCCAGCCGTTCCTGACCGAGGCCGACATCGACCGCGTGCGGAAGGCCGCCAGCCGCATCCGTCGTCTTCGCCGTCGCGCCGATCTCAAGGACGAGCTGCTGCAGTTCTTCGACGAGTCTCTGTTCGCGCACAACTTCCACGCCGCTGACGAGACCGCGATGATCCGCGCTCTCGGCGAACGGATGATCGCACACGGCGATATCGACGAGAGCTACATCGACGGCGCGATCGAGCGCGAGCTCATGTCGTCGACGGCGTTCACGGACAACGTGGCGGTGCCGCACTCGATGTCGATGACGGCAATCCGTACCTCGATCGCCGTCGTGATCAACGACACGCCCATGGCGTGGGGCGAGAACCGCGTCAACGTGGTGGCGATGGTCGCTTTCAGCGCCGCCGGGCGCAAGAGCTTCCAAACCGTCTTCGACCAGTTCGTGGAGGTCTTCTCAGACCGGGCCGACGTGCAGCGGCTGGTCAAGCGGTCGGTGGACTTCGCATCCTTCATCGACGAGCTCGTGCACCTGATGGACCAGTAGGCCACCGGTCGGGCTACTTCTTCGTTTCAGCCCAGTCACGCGTCTTGTACGCATAGATCGCGGCATCGAGCGCTTCGTCGCCGTTCTGCGAGGCGAAGACGGTCTCCTCCAGCAGGGCGATGCCGACCCCGGCGTGCACGGCCTGAAGGCGGATCTTCTCAAACCGGGGTGCCAGGTGGGGACCCACCAGAAGCACGTCGACCGCGCCGAGGGAGGCCGGCAGATCCGATTCGCTCCCCGCGAAGACGTGGACATCCAGACCGCGGGCCGCGGCGGTGTGCCGAACCCTATGCGCAACAAAGGCACTGGAGGCGCCAGCACCGCAGACGATGAGAATCTTCATGGAATCGCTCTTTCCCTGAGCCGCGACGGACGGTTTGCCCTCTCCTCCATCCTCCCGCCTCCGGAGTCCCGGAGAGACCAGATCCCCTCCCCCGAGCGCGGCTGGTTCGGGCCGTGTGCGGCTCCGCGAGCGGGTCCCGATTACCGCGGGTGAGGAGCGATCGCGGGTGGCGGGTGAGTGGCGATAGGTCCATTTCTCGGACAGGCGAGAAGTTGACCGCGGCGCGGGGTGGATGCGCGCTGCAACCGCCGTCTCGTTCAAGTCCGGGGCCCGGGATCAACTCGCCCCGAACGAATTCGACGGAGATTCTGCCCAAAACACCGCTTTCGGGCACGAAAACGGGTGTTTGACCCAAAATCTCCGTCGAATTGGTTTGGCATCGGGCACGACGTTTCGCGTGCGGAACGGCGTCCACGCAGTGCGGTGAGATCCGACGTTCCGAGTGCGGCTGGTTCGGGCCGTGTGCGGCTACGGGAGCGGAACGGGCGTGATGCCGAGCGGGGCCAGCCCCGCAGCGCCGCCGTCGGCGGCGGTGAGCACCCAGATGCCGTCCTTGTGCACGGCCACGCTGTGCTCCCAGTGCGCGGCGGCCAGGCCGTCTCTGGTGGCGACGGTCCAGTCGTCGTCGCGCACGAACGTCTCGATGGATCCCATGACGACCATGGGCTCGATCGCGATCACGAGACCGGGCTTCACGTCCGGACCCTTCTGGCGCACGCGATAGTTGAACACGGGCGGGGCCTCGTGCATGGACCGGCCGATGCCGTGACCGACATAGTCGGTGAGGATTCCGTAGTCCCCCTGAGACTCGACGTAGTCCTCGATGGCATCGCCGACCTCGTTGAGGTGACGCGCCACCGCGAGCCGGGCGATCCCGTGCCACAGCGACTGCTCCGTGACGTGCGACAGTTTCTCGCGCTCGGCGACGACCTCGGGCCGGGCCGGGTCCGGAATCACGAAGGAGAAGGCCGCGTCGCCGTTCCAGCCGTCGATGATGGCACCGCTGTCGATCGACACGATGTCGCCGGCGGCGAGCACGCGAGCCCCCGGGATGCCGTGCACGACATCCTCGTTGACGGACGCGCAGACCGTGTGGTGGTAGCCCTGCTCCAGCTTGAAGTTCGGCAGGCCGCCCCGAGCCACGATGGCCGCCTCGGCGGCCGCGTCGAGCTCGAGGGTGGTCGCACCGACCCGGATGGCCGCCCGGGCCGCATCCAGGGATGCGGCCGTGGCCAGTCCGGGCACGATCATCAACCGCATCTGCGCCGGCGACTTGTAGATGGATCGTCGAAGGCTCATGGTGAAGATCTCTGCAAACTGCTGAGGACGCGCACGCTGGGCGTGCACGACCGGGTTAGGAGGCGCTGGCTGCGTCTCCGCTGGTGACGGGCACGCTGGTGACGGGCACGCTGGTGACGGGCACGCTGGTGACGGGCACGGAGAGTCCGCGCCCGGTCAGTGCCGCAAGGATGCGCCCGGTCACCTCGTCGACGGCGCCGAGGCCGTCGACCGTGACCACGAGACCGCGGGAGGAGTAAACGTCGATCAGAGGAGATGTCTGCTCCTCGTAGACGGAGAGGCGGTGCCGGATGACGTCAGCGGTGTCGTCCGCACGCCCCTGCTCGGCGGCACGCTTGAGGAGTCGGGCGACGACCTCTTCGGTGTCGGCCACGATCAGCACGACGGCGTCGAGTGCGTCACCGTCGGCCTCCAGCAACCGGTCCAGTTCCAGAACCTGCTCCTGCGTGCGCGGGTAGCCGTCCAGCAGGAATCCCTTGGTGGCGTCGGGCTGCTGCAACCTATCGGACACGATCGCGTTGGTGAGGGAATCAGGCACGTACGCACCGGCATCCATGAACGCCTTGACTTGAAGACCCAGCTCGGTGTCGTTCTTCACGTTGAAGCGGAAGATGTCACCGGTGGAGATGGCCGGAACGTCGAAGGCCTCGGACAGGCGCTCGGCCTGAGTTCCCTTGCCCGCGCCGGGCGGGCCGATCAGCAGCAAACGGGTCATCGGAGAAGCCCTTCGTAGTGGCGCTGCTGGAGTTGTGCGTCGATCTGTTTGACCGTCTCGAGTCCGACACCGACCACGATCAGGATGCTGGCGCCACCGAACGGGAAGTTCTGGTCGGCTCCGATCGCGGAGAACGCGATCAGCGGCAGCAGGGCGATCAGGCCCAGGTACAGGGCACCGGGCAGCGTCACCCGGGTGAGAACGAAGTCCAGGTACTCGGCGGTCGGACGACCGGCACGTATGCCCGGGATGAATCCGCCGTACTTCTTCATGTTGTCGGCGACCTCTTCGGGGTTGAAGGTGATCGCGACATAGAAGTAGGTGAATCCGACGATGAGGAGGAAGTACAGCGCCATGTAGAGCGGATCGTTGCCCTGCGTGAGGTTGTTGGTGACCCAGGTGACCCACGCTGCCGGCGCCTGTCCGGCCGCCGGCTGGTTGAACTGCGCGATCAGGGCCGGAAGGTACAGCAGTGACGACGCGAAAATGACGGGCACGACGCCGGCCATGTTCACCTTGATCGGGATATACGTGTTGTTCCCGCCGTAGGTGCGGCGTCCGACCATCCGTTTGGCGTACTGCACCGGGATGCGACGCTGGGACTGCTCGACGAAGACCACGGCGGCGACCACGACCAGACCGACCGCGATCACGATCATCAGGATGTCGAGGCCCTTCTGCTGCCCGATGGAGGCGAGCGATCCCGGAAAGAGGGCTGCGATCGAGGTGAAGATCAACAGTGACATGCCGTTGCCGATGCCGCGCTCGGTGATGAGCTCACCCATCCACATGATCAGGCCGGTGCCGGCGGTCATGGTGATGACCATGAGCATGATGGCGTACCAGGCGTCGTTGGTGAGCAGCTGCGAGCACTCGGCGCTGGCGGAAGTGCCGTAGAGCGCTCCGCTGCGGGCCACCGTGATCAGCGTCGTCGACTGAAGGATCGCGAGGGCGATGGTGAGGTACCGAGTGTACTGGGTGAGCGTGCCCTGTCCGGACGCGCCTTCCTTGTGCAGTGTCTCAAAATGTGGGATGACCACGCGCAGGAGCTGCACGATGATCGAGGCCGTGATGTACGGCATGATGCCGAGCGCGAAGACCGACAGTTGCAGCAGGGCGCCGCCGCTGAAGAGGTTGACGAGCTCATAGAGGCCGCTGGCGTCCTGGTTCGCCGCCAGACACGATTGAACGTTTCCGAAGTCGACGAAGGGGGCAGGGATGAACGAGCCCAGTCGGAACAGGGCAACGATACCCAGGCTGAACCCGATTTTCCTGCGCAGGTCGGGTGTGCGGAATATCCGCGCGATGGCGCTGAACACAATGCCTCCAGTTAATAACGTGAAAAACGAGCTTGTCGAGACCAGCATCGAAAGATTTCGATTGGTGGCCTCGACAAGCTCGCTCAGCGTCTACGGACTTACTTGATTGAGCCACCCGCAGCGACGATCTTCTGCTCTGCTGAGCCGGAGACCTTATCCACTGCAATGTTCAGCTTAACCGCAATGTCACCATTGCCGAGAACCTTGACCTTCTCGTTGTCGCGAACGGCACCCTTGGCGACCAGGTCGGCGATGGTCACATCGCCGCCGTTCGGGTAAAGCTCGGCGAGCTTCTCGAGGTTGACGACCTGGTACTCGACGCGGAACGGGTTCTTGAACCCGCGCAGCTTCGGAGTACGCATGTGCAGCGGCATCTGGCCACCCTCGAACCCGATGCGCACGTTGTAGCGCGCCTTCGTACCCTTGGTTCCACGGCCGGCGGTCTTACCCTTGGATCCTTCACCACGACCGACACGCATGCGCGACTTCTTGGCTCCTGGGGCGGGGCGAAGGTGGTGAACCTTCAGAACCTGCTCGCGCTTCTCGGTCGGAGCAGCCTTCACTGCGACCTTGGCGGAGGCAGCCTTCTTGGGGGCTGCCTTCTGTGCAGTGGCGGGCTTGGCGGCTGCCGTGGCAGCTTCCTTCTCGTCAGCCATTAGTCAATCTCCTCGACCTTTACGAGGTGAGCAACGGTGTTGACGTAACCACGGTTCTGCGAGTTGTCCTCGCGAATCGTGACTGCGCCAATGCGCTTGAGACCCAGGCTGCGAAGCGTGTCGCGCTGGTTCTGCTTCTCACTAATTTTGGACTTGATCTGTGTCACTTTGAGGCGAGCCATCAGGCACCTGCCTTTGCTGCCGCTGCAGCTGCTGCTGCGGCGGCGTCGGCACGCAGGAAGCGCGCCGGAGCGACGTCTTCGTACGCGAGGCCACGACGAGCCGCAACTGCACGCGGCTCTTCGAGCTGGTGCAGGGCCTCGACCGTGGCGTGAACGATGTTGATGGTGTTCGACGAACCGAGCGACTTGCTGAGGACATCGTGGATGCCCGCGCACTCGAGAACGGCGCGCACCGGGCCACCGGCGATAACGCCGGTACCGGCGGCGGCGGGACGCAGCAGGACGACGCCGGCTGCGGCTTCACCCTGCACGGGGTGCGGGATCGTCAAACCGACGCGGGGAACGCGGAAGAAGTTCTTCTTCGCTTCTTCGACGCCCTTGGAAATGGCGGTCGGCACCTCGCGGGCCTTGCCGTATCCAACGCCGACGAGGCCGTTTCCGTCACCGACGACGACGAGAGCGGTGAAGCTGAAGCGACGACCACCCTTCACCACCTTGGAAACGCGGTTGATGGTGACGACGCGCTCCAGGAACTGGCTCTTGTCGGCATCGCGGCTTCCGCGGTCCTTGTTCGGGTTGCGCTCACGACCGCCACGACGAGCCTCACGAGGCTCGTTCTGGGCAGGTGCCGTTGAGGCAGCGGTTTCGACGGGTGCCTCTGCGGCCACCACGGTCCCCTTGGTTGCTGTGCTAGCGGTTTCAGTGCTCACAGGTTCAATCCACCCTCTCGAGCTCCATCGGCGATCGCAGCAACGCGTCCTGCGTACTTGCTTCCGCCACGGTCAAATACGACGGCGTCGATGCCGGCGGCCTTCGCACGCTCGGCGACGAGTTCGCCGACCTTGCGGGCCTTGGCGGTCTTGTCACCATCGAAGGTGCGCAGACCGTCTTCGAGCGTGGACGCCGAAGCAAGGGTGAAACCCTTGCTGTCATCGACGACCTGCACGAACACGTGGCGAGCCGAACGGGTCACGACGAGACGCGGACGAAGCGCAGTCCCCTCGATCTTTTTGCGAAGACGTGTATGCCTGCGTCCGCGGGCAGCGGCCTTGCTCTTACCTCTAGTTCCGAGACCCATGGTTATTTACCACTCTTTCCGGCCTTGCGGCGAACAATCTCGCCGGCGTAACGCACACCCTTGCCCTTGTAGGGCTCCGGCTTGCGAATCTTACGGATGTTGGCGGCGACCTCGCCGACAGCCTGCTTGTCGATGCCACCGACCGTGAGGCGGTTGACGCTCTCCACGGTGAGGGTGATGCCGGCAGGTGCCTCGACGAGGACCGGGTGCGAGAAGCCGAGGGCGAACTCGATCGAGCTGCCCTTCTGGGCGACGCGGTAACCGGTACCGACGATCTCGAGAGACTTGGTGTAACCCACCGTCACCCCGATGATCTGGTTTGCGATCAGCGTGCGAGTCAGACCGTGCAGCGAACGCGAGTTGCGCTCGTCGTTCGGGCGTGTGACGACGACGTGGCCGTCCTCGATCTTGACCTCGATGGGGTTCGCGACGGTGAGCGCGAGCTCGCCCTTCGGACCCTTGACGTTGACGCGCTGGCCTTCAGTGGCGACCGTGACATCCGCGGGAATCGGGATGGGAAGTCTTCCAATACGTGACATTGTCGGCTACCACACGTAGGCGAGAACTTCTCCGCCTACGCCCTTCTTCTCAGCCTGGCGGTCGGTGAGCAGACCGCTGGAGGTGGACAGGATGGCAACGCCGAGACCACCGAGAACGGTGGGGATTTCGGTCGACTTTGCGTACACGCGCAGGCCGGGCTTGGAAACCCGCTTGATGCCGACGATGGAACGCTCGCGGTTCGGACCGAACTTGAGGTTGAGCGTGAGGGTCTTGCCGACCACTGCATCCTTGACATCCCACGCCGAGATGTAACCCTGGGCCTTGAGAATGTCTGCGATGTTCGCTTTGAGCTTGCTGTGCGGCATGGACACGGTGTCGTGGAACGCCGAGTTAGCGTTGCGCAGTCTGGTCAGCATGTCTGCGACCGGATCTGTCATTGTCATTTGTGGTGCCTTTCTCGCCTGGTTTCGTTCATCCGTTACACGGGTGACGACCTTGGTCGTGGTGGGGCTGGACGGTTGTCCAGCCCCGGATTTGTACTACAAGAGCCAAAGGGTTAGTTTACTTTGTGTTTTCGGCCGTCTTGAACGGGAAGCCCAGCGCCTTGAGCAGCGCGCGGCCTTCTTCGTTGTTCTTGGCCGTCGTCACAACCGTGATATCCATACCGCGGATACGGTCGATCCGGTCCTGGTCGATCTCGTGGAACATGACCTGCTCGGTGAGACCGAAGGTGTAGTTACCGCTGCCATCGAACTGCTTGTCGCTCAGACCACGGAAGTCGCGGATGCGCGGAAGCGCCAGGCTCAGGAGCCGGTCGAGGAACTCCCACATGCGGTCGCCACGAAGTGTGACGTGCGTGCCGATGGGCTGTCCTTCACGCAGTTTGAACTGCGCGATCGACTTACGGGCCTTGGTGACCTGCGGCTTCTGACCGGTGATCTTGGTGAGGTCGGAGACGGCGCCATCCATGATCTTGCCGTCGCGTGCTGCCTCGCCAACACCCATGTTCACGACGATCTTGACCAGGTTCGGAATCTGGTGAACGTTGGTGAAGCCGAGGTCCTTGCTGAGCTGGGCCATGATCTCATCGCGGTACTTCTGCTTGAGACGCGGCAGGACGGCCTCAACGGGCGCGTCTGCTGCTGCAACTGAAGTGTCGGTCATCAGAGGTCCTTCCCTGACTTCTTGGCGTAACGGATGCGGACCGTCTTGGTGACGCCGTCCTTCGTTACTTCTTCGAGGCGGAATCCGACGCGAGTCGGCTTCTTGGTCTCCGGGTCGACGAGGGCCACGTTGGACACGTGAATCGGCGCCTCCATGGTCTCGATGCCGCCGGTCTTGGTGCCGCGCTGGGTCTGGCCCACGCGAACGTGCTTGGTGACGAAGTTGATGCCCTCAACGAGGACCCTGTTCTTCTCCACCAGGATGGCAATGACCTTGCCCTGCTTGCCACGGTCTCCGCCGCGGGCCTGGGTGCGGCCGGTGATGACCTCTACGAGGTCACCCTTTTTGAGTCTGGCCATGATTTAGATAACCTCCGGTGCCAGCGAGATGATCTTCATGAACTTCTTGTCGCGAAGCTCGCGACCGACCGGTCCGAAGATTCGGGTGCCGCGGGGGTCACCTTCGTTCTTCAAAATCACTGCGGCGTTCTCATCGAACTTGATGTACGAACCGTCTGAACGACGGGTCTGCTTTTTGACGCGAACGACGACGGCCTTGACGACGTCGCCCTTCTTGACGTTGCCGCCCGGGATCGCGTCCTTGACCGTGGCGACGATGGTGTCGCCGAGGCCTGCGTAGCGACGGCCGGAGCCGCCGAGCACGCGAATGGTCAACAGCTCCTTGGCACCCGTGTTGTCGGCAACCTTGAGTCGTGATTCTTGCTGAAGCACTTTTTATACCCTTCTATCAAGTAAGCGCGAGGCTTACTTGGCCTTCTCGAGGATCTCGACCAGGCGCCAGCGCTTGGAGGCGCTGAGCGGACGGGTCTCACTGATCAGGACCAGGTCGCCGACGCCGGCGATGTTCGCCTCGTCGTGAGCCTTCAGCTTGGACGTACGGCGGATGACCTTGCCGTACAGGGGGTGCTTCACGCGGTCTTCGACCTCGACAACGATGGTCTTGTCCATCTTGTCGCTGGTCACGTAACCACGCAGCGTCTTGCGGTAGCCGCGAACGAGAGCCTCAGCCTCGGCAGCGACGACCTTTTCGTCAGTCTTCGCCATGACTAGGCCTCCTTCGTCTGGGCGGCGTCGGCCGCAGCGGAGTCGTCAACGGACTCCACTGCAGGCTTTGCCTTCTTGGTCTTCTTCTCAGCCTTGGCCGGAGCCTCGACTGGTGCGGGAGTCGGACGAATGCCCAACTCGCGCTCACGGAGAATCGTGTAGATGCGAGCGATGTCGCGCTTGACCGCGCGGAGGCGGCCGTGGCTCTCGAGCTGGCCGGTGGCCGACTGGAAGCGAAGGTTGAAGAGTTCTTCCTTCGCTTTCTTCAGCTCATCGAACAACCGCTCGTTTTCAAAAGTGTCGAGCTCGACTGAGGCGAGCTCCTTGGATCCGATCGCCATTATGCGTCGCCCTCCTCGCGCTTGATGATGCGTGCCTTCAAGGGCAGTTTGTGGATAGCGCGGGTCAGCGCTTCCTTTGCGACGATGTCAGTGACACCGCTGAGTTCGAAAAGCACGCGACCGGGCTTGACGTTGGCAACCCACCACTCGACGGAACCCTTACCGGAACCCATGCGGGTTTCGGCCGGCTTCTTGGTGAGCGGGCGGTCCGGGTAGATGTTGATCCAGACCTTGCCGCCGCGTTTCATGTGACGGGTGATCGCGATACGAGCGGACTCGATCTGACGGTTGGTCACATAGGCGGGCGTGAGGGCCTGGATGCCGTACTCACCGAACGACAGCTCGGTACCACCGGTTGCGTGGCCGGTACGGCCCGGGTGGTGCTGCTTGCGGTGCTTGACTCTGCGTGGAATCAACATGGTTATGCCTCAACTCCTGCTGCAACCGGTGCCGCTGCCTCTGCGCGGGGCGCACGACGCGGTCGGTCGTCACGACGCTCGGGGCGGGTCGACTTAGCGTTGGCCTGCTCGCGAGCGAGTTCCTTGTTGGTGATGTCGCCCTTGTAGATCCAGACCTTCACGCCGATGCGGCCGAAGGTGGTCTTGGCTTCATAGAACCCGTAGTCGATGTTCGCGCGCAGAGTGTGCAGGGGCACACGGCCTTCGCGGTAGAACTCCGAACGGCTCATCTCGGCGCCACCCAGGCGACCGGAGACCTGGATGCGAACACCCTTGGCACCGGCGCGCTGGGCACCCTGCAGGCCCTTACGCATCGCGCGGCGGAATGCCACGCGAGCGGAGAGCTGCTCGGCGATGCCCTGAGCGACCAGCTGAGCGTCGACCTCGGGGTTCTTCACCTCGAGGATGTTCAGCTGGATCTGCTTGGCGGTGAGCTTCTCGAGGTCGGAGCGAATGCGCTCGGCCTCCGCGCCGCGGCGACCGATCACAATGCCCGGACGGGCGGTGTGGATGTCGACGCGAACGCGGTCACGAGTGCGCTCGATCTCGATGCGGGACACGCCGGCGCGGTCGAGACTGGTGCTCAACAAGCGGCGGATCTTGACGTCTTCAGCGACGAAGTCGCTGTAACGCTGGCCCGGCTTCGTGCTGTCAGAGAACCAACGCGACACGTGGTCGGTCGTGATTCCCAGACGGAAGCCATAGGGGTTTACTTTCTGACCCATTACTTCGTACCCTCCTCAGGAGTGGCGAGCACAACCGTGATGTGGCTCGTGCGCTTCTTGATCTGGAATGCGCGACCCTGTGCACGGGCCTGGAAACGCTTGAGGGTCGTACCCTCGTCAACGAACGCCTGGCTGACGAACAGGTCCTGCTCGTCGAGGAAGGTGTTGGCTGCATCAGCCTTGACTCGCGCGTTGGCGATTGCCGAGGCAACCAGCTTGTACACCGGGTCGCTCGCGCCCTGCGGCGCAAACTTCAGAATTCCCAGGGCCTCGAAGGCCTGCTTGCCGCGGATCAGGTTGACAACGCGACGAGCCTTCTGGGGGGTAACGCGGATGTGACGCACGCGTGCGATCGACTCCACCATTTCTTATCCTCCTTCACGTCCCCGCGTTAGCGGCGACGGCCCTTCTTGTCGTCCTTCACGTGTCCACGGAAGGTGCGGGTGGGCGCAAACTCGCCGAGCTTATGCCCGACCATGCTCTCGGTGACGAACACCGGGATGTGCTTGCGTCCGTCGTGCACGGCGATGGTGTGCCCGAGCATGCCGGGGATGATCATCGAACGGCGCGACCAGGTCTTGATTACGTTCTTGCTGCTGGCTTCGTTCGCCTTGACAACCTTGCGAAGCAGGTGGTCGTCAACGAACGGGCCTTTCTTGAGACTGCGTGGCATCGTCTACTCCTACTTACGCTTCTTGCCGACGGTACGGCGACGAACGATGAGCTTGTCGCTTTCCTTGTTCGGGTGGCGGGTACGCCCTTCTTTCTGGCCCCAAGGGCTGACGGGGTGACGTCCACCGGACGTCTTACCCTCACCACCACCGTGCGGGTGGTCGACCGGGTTCATGGCGACACCACGAACGGTCGGGCGAACGCCTTTCCAGCGCATCCGGCCGGCCTTGCCCCAGTTGATGTTCGACTGCTCGGCGTTGCCGACCTCGCCGATCGTGGCGCGGCAGCGGGCGTCGACGTTGCGGATTTCTCCGGACGGCAGGCGCAGCTGGGCGTAGATGCCATCCTTCGCAACGAGGCGAACGGATGATCCGGCGGAGCGGGCCATCTTGGCGCCACCGCCCGGACGCAGTTCGACCGCGTGGATGATGGTACCGGTCGGGATGTTCTTCAGCGGCAGGTTGTTGCCGGGCTTGATGTCAGCACCGGCGCCCGACTCTACGATGTCGCCCTGGTTCAGCTTGTTCGGGGCGATGATGTAGCGCTTGGAGCCGTCCATGAAGTGCAGGAGCGCGATGCGCGCCGTGCGGTTGGGGTCGTACTCGATGTGAGCAACCTTGGCGTTGACGCCGTCCTTGTCGTTACGACGGAAGTCGATCAGACGGTACTGGCGCTTGTGTCCACCACCGATGTGACGGGTGGTGATGCGACCCTGGTTGTTACGGCCACCGGTCTTGGACAGGGGGCGAAGCAGGGACTTCTCCGGCGTGGAGCGGGTGATCTCTGCGAAGTCTGCAACAGATGAACCGCGACGACCGGGAGTCGTGGGCTTGAACTTACGAATAGCCATTTCTTATTCCTCTAGTCCGCGCCGCTTAGCCGACGGCCGTGAAGATGTCAATGGAACCGGACTTGAGCGTGACGATGGCACGCTTGGTGTCCTTGCGCTTGCCCTGACCGAACTTCGTGCGACGCGTCTTGCCGATGCGGTTCATGGTGTTGATCGAAGCGACCTCCACCTTGAAGATCTTTTCGATCGCGAGCTTGATTTCGGTCTTGTTCGAGCGCGGGTCCACGATGAAGGTGTACTTGCCTTCGTCGATCAGGCCATAGCTCTTCTCAGAGACGACCGGAGCGAGGATGACGTCGCGGGGATCCTTGTTGATCGGGGTAGCCATTATGCGGACACCTCTTCCTTCTTGGTCTTGCTCGCCACGAACGCGTCGAACGCGCCCTTGGTGAAGACGATGTCGTCGCTGACGAGAACGTCATAGGCATTCAGCTGGTCCCACGGCAGAACGTGCACCGTCGGCAGGTTGCGGATGCTGCGCAGTGTCAGTTCGTCGGTGCGCTCCAGGACGACCAGCACGTGCTTGCTGCTGGCGATCTGGCTGAGCAGCTCGATGGCGCCCTTGGTGCTGGGCGTCTCGGCGCTGAAGAGTGCGGTCACGACGTGCAGGCGGTCACCACGGGCGCGGTCGGAAAGGGATCCACGCAGTGCTGCCGCGATCATCTTCTTGGGGGTGCGCTGTTCGTAGTTACGCGGGGTCGGTCCGTGGACGATTCCACCACCGGTCATCTGAGGGGCGCGGATCGAGCCCTGACGAGCGCGACCGGTTCCCTTCTGCTTGAACGGCTTGCGGCCGGAACCGGAAACCTCGCCACGACGCTTGGTCTTGTGAGTTCCCTGACGTGCGGCAGCGAGCTGCGCGACGACGACCTGGTGGATCAACGGGACGTTGGTCTGAACGTCAAAGATTTCGGCGGGCAACTCAACGGAGCCGGCCTTCTTACCCTTGGCGTCGATGAGATCGAGTGAGGTAGTCATACGACTAGGCTCCCTTCACTGCATTGCGGACGAATACGAGGCGGCCCTTGGCGCCGGGAACGGCACCCTTGACCAGCAGGAGGCCCTTCTCGGCATCCACGGCGTGAACCTTGAGGTTCAGCACGGTGACGCGCTCGCCACCCATACGACCGGCCATGCGCATGCCCTTGAAGACACGGCTCGGGGTCGAGGAAGCACCGATGGAACCGGGCTTGCGGTGGTTGCGGTGCGAACCGTGAGAGGAGGAAACACCCTTGAAGTTGTGACGCTTCATAACACCGGCGAAACCCTTGCCCTTGCTGGTGCCCATGACGTCAACCTTGGTACCGGCAGCGAACACACCGTCAACGGTGAGTTCCTGGCCCAGGGTGTAGTCAGCGGCATCCGCAGTGCGGAGCTCGGTGAGGTGACGGCGAGGCGTGACGCCTGCCTTTTCGAAGTGTCCGGCGGAAGGCTTGTTGACCTTGCGCGGATCGATGGCCCCTGCAGCGATCTGGACGCCAGCGTAACCGTCGATGTCCTTGCTGCGGATCTGGGTGACAACGTTGGGCGAGATTTCGATGACGGTGACGGGAACGAGCTTGTTGTTCTCGTCCCACACCTGCGTCATGCCGAGCTTCTTGCCGAGGAGACCCTTGGTGGTCTTGGTATCTGAGTAAGACATCGCGGGCCCTAGAGCTTGATCTCGATGTTGACGTCGGCCGGCAGGTCGAGACGCATGAGCGAGTCGACAGCCTTCGGGGTCGGGTCAATGATGTCGATCAGACGCTTGTGGGTGCGCATTTCAAAGTGCTCCCGGCTGTCCTTGTACTTGTGAGGGGAACGGATGACACACACCACGTTCTTCTCGGTCGGAAGCGGCACGGGGCCGACGACAGTCGCACCCGCGCGGGTCACTGTGTCGACGATCTTGCGCGCCGAGATGTCGATGACCTCGTGGTCATACGACTTAAGTCGAATGCGGATTTTCTGTCCCGCCATGTCGAACTCGCTTTCTTGTCAAGGCTTCGTACATCCCGAGGGGCTGCATTGGACGCCGTAGTAGCACTGCTGCTGTCGCACCACTGTTCATCTGTCAATTTCGGCAGGGCCGCGGAGCGGTCATGCCGAGCCAACCCGCTTCTCCACACTCGCGCGTGGGGGAAGGCATGGATTTACCCAGCTTTCCCGGCTGTTGGTTTGAGCTATGTTCTGCTACCCGCGGCCTAACTGTGCACCTGGCGCCTTTTACGGCGAACGGCACAAGCTATGCACTGCCTGGCAGTGATCCCGACACCGCGTGCAGCGCGGCAGTCGAAAGTGTTGAACTAGAAGAGTCTGCCACAGGGTTGGGTCATTGTGCAACCCGGGCGTGTCGCGGGCGGCGTGTCGCCACATCCGCGTCGTTCCGCGGCTCGGCCGGCTCTCGCCCCGGGCGCGTCGCCGCCACCATTCACGCCTCGCGCGGGTGCTGCGCCGCTCCGCGCGGGGCACGCCACCAGCGCAGCGGCGCAACACCCGCGCACCACCGGCACCTCACCGAAACTGGAGTCGCGGGCGCCCGATCGGCAGCCCCAACTGCAGCAGCCTAGTGCGCAGCCGGCTCTGACTCATCCCGACCGGGAAGTCCCACCGGGTGAACGCGTGCACCTGGCGCCGCACGCCATCCTCACGGCGTTTCTCGTCGTAGACCACCTCGGCGGTGGTGCGACCGCCTCGCATCACGGGGTCGAAGTATTTGCCCTTGCCGTCGGCCTCCCCCACCGAGTCCTCGTCGATCCAATAGAAGTCCGTGAAGACGGTCTTGCCTTCGACGACGAACGGATGCTGCAGCACCGGCTCCGGAAATCCGTTCAGCGCCACGTTGACGCGGCTTCCGGACTCGTTGGGGGAACCGGACAGCGTCGAAGAGAAGTCGATCACTGCCCGCGCCCGCACGGGCCCGCGGAAGGGAAGCAACCCTTCCCAGGTCTCACGCAGCCTGGCTCTGGTGGTCAGAGGCAGAATGCACCCCCTGCGATCCACCGCAATGGCCCGGTCGGCCATGGCGACCGCGGACTTCAGATCCAGAGTGGCGGCGAGGTCGACGACCGTGCGTTCGACGCTGGTGACCAGGAGTCCGTTCACCACGGCGATATCCCGCGTGTCGAGTCCCAATGCATGCTTGCGGATACCCGGCGTTGAGCGGCCGCCGCGGGTGCGTTCGGTGAGGAAGTGGACCTCGGGCGGCCAGCCGGCGAGAGTGGGGAGTCCCTACAGGACAGCCGCGGACCGGTGGGAGATCACATGTTCCGTCTGGCGCGTGTCTGCTGCGCCGCGCACACAGGCTGCATACCGCTAGTTGTTGTTCCCACTGACGTTGTGAGCACGGTTGATGGGTGATTTGCCGCCGATGCCGGTATGGGGTCTGTGGTGATTGTAGCTATGGATCCAGTCTTGGT